>JAUMAI010000735.1:716-7800 GCA_032116775.1 Pirellula sp.
GCAGCGACAATCAGCATCTTAGCTTTGCCGAACCACTCGCAGTTACGAGCTCAGGAAGTCAATCCGCCTCAAGCATCCGGTACAACCAAGGTTCTCTTTCTAGGAAATAGTATCACACTTCATGCCCCCGCTCCTCAGATTGGCTGGAATGGTAATTGGGGAATGGCTGCAAGTACTAAAGACAAAGACTATGTTCATATACTGATTGACAGAATATCCCAATCAACCGGAGAGAAACCAACTGTGATGATTAAGAACATCGCAGATTTCGAGCGTCAACTTGGAGCTTACAAAATCAAGGAACAACTCAAGGAGGAACTCGCTTTCCAGGCAGATATTATCATCCTCGCAATTGGTGAGAATTGCCAATCACCAGATAGCGAGGAAGCACGCCAGCAATTCACGGATGCTATGGATCGCTTATTAGCCCACCTACACGAACAGGGGCAACCCACGGTTTTTGTTCGTAGCCAGTTTTGGCCCGATACCAACAAAGACTCATTGTTGAAATTAGCCACTGAAAAGCATAAAGCAATTTGGGTCGACTTAGGCCAAATGGGGACGGATCAAAACAATTTCGCGTTATCTGAAAGAGCCATAGAGCACGCGGGCGTTGGCAGACACCCAGGCGACCAGGGGATGCTCGCAATCGCCAACAAGATTTGGGCTGCTATAGAACAGCACTCCCTTAAAAATCGTTAGTCTTCAGCAGCTAACTGCTTAAACGGGATTTCCTTCAATCCTAATCACCTTCTAGGCCCCTTTTCTCACCGCAGCATTGATCCTTCCGTAAGCCCACTGATATCTTCGAGCCCAAAATACTGCCGAACTACTTCTGAATTCAGAGAAGATGCCATGTGCTAACACTATGCTCATCGGCCCTCAATAACGCAACGTATCCGCACATCTCGCACATCATTAGCACACCTTTCAGCGACCAATATCCACCAACTCGTACCTCGCATAGCATTAACTTCTTCTTCTTCTTCTTCTGCAGCATGATGAATGCTGGTTTTCGTCATCGGACTGTTGCTCATTCGCTTATCTCTAGAAAGCAGATACCCCAGAAGCATTGATCGCGAAGGATCAACGAATCTAGGCGAAACCTATGCAACACGGCCCTCTGCTCTCTCCTTTAAATCCCCAAATTTCGCCACCTTCCACTATTCAGGATGATACTTGGCATTGGGTCCATTCCTAAACAGCAGAGAATGCGCTCTGCCTTGGCCAAAACAATCAACATTGGCACACAAATTGCAAACCTAAGCAGACAGTTGAAATTGGTCGCTTGAAACGAGAGCTCGCTTACGGCAAGTACCGCGTACCTTGTCAGCAGCTACCTCTTACTTCTCGATCAGGATCGATTCCAACAGTCAGCTTGTAGCCCAAGCATCTGCCCAAACGCAGCGTCGCAGTTGGGCATTAGCTGACAAGAGAGAGAAGGAACAGAGAATTTAATCACTCGCAGCTAGCGAGTGATGTCAAATCGGTTCAGTACGGAGATTGACTTCATGATCTTTAATCCATGCATGATTGACGATCTCTTTTATCGATTTCATAACTTATTCAGCCCGCGATTTTGCAATCAAGTTTCATGAAAGGTCATTGTGATGGACACGCTCAGCGCATCGGATCTCCGCGAATTGCTTTCTCCTCAGGAAGGGCCATGTGTTACCGTATTAATGCCCACTCACGTCACGGGGCCTGATGCTCAACAAGATACCGTAAGATTGAAAAACTTGGCCGATGAGGTCGAAAGGCAACTTGCAGATGGGTGGTTACATTCATCGGAGGCTCGTGAATGGGCAGCCTCTATCCGCGATCTCGCGCGAGAACAGACTTTTTGGGAAAATCGCAGTCGTGGCTTGGCAATTTTCATCACCCGTAAATCCCTTCGCAAATATCGCCTCCCGATCGAGTTCGAGGAGCTTGCGTTGGTCAATCATCACTTTCTTGTAAGAGAGTTATTGCCTCTACAAAATCCTGACTACCGCTTTCTTGTATTGACCCTCAGCCAACACGCGATTCATTTGTTTGAAGCGACCGAACATCATATAGCGCCCATTAATGTTCCCGGCCTTCCTCAACGCATTGAAGACACCCTCAATCTGGATGGCGCTGATCCAGGCGCTCAAAGCCACTCAGCTTCGAGAGCCGGCCATGGAAAACAATCATCGGTGTTCCATGGTCAAGGTGGCGTCAAGGACACTCATAAAGATGAGTTAACACTCTTTTTCCGATCCATAAATGAGGCTTTAAAGCCCGTACTTCGGGAGCAGACCCTACCGCTTGTGTTAGCTGGTGTTGACTACTTGCTGCCGCTCTTTCGCGCAACCTGCCACTACTCACACATTTCAGAGGCGGAACTAACGGGTAACTGCGACCATATGCATCCCACGCAAATTCATGCCAAAGTATGGCCGCTCATTCAGCCACTACTGCTGAAAAGTCGCGAACAACTACTCGACAAGTACCGACAATATGCCGGAACCGAAAAAGCAACGGACGATATCCGGCATGCTATAACGGCTGCCTCCCAGGGGCGTATCGAAACCTTATTCGTCGCTTCCGACAACCATCTCTGGGGTACTTGCTCGCCAGATGGCCAAATGGTCGAGGTGCACGAAAGTCGCCATAATTCCGATGAAGACCTGCTCGATGTCGTCTCAGCTCAAACTTTGCTACATGGAGGACGAGTCATCTCGTTGTCCAGTCGCGAAATCCCATCATCAGGACTTCTTGCAGCCACCATGCGATTCTGAGATCGAATGAAATGAAAGATTAAACACTGATAGATGGCCCAATATCGTCGTTGGCCACGTTGCCGGCAGGCTACGTCCAGAAGTTTGAACTCGAACTACCAAGCAGCTTGATCGACTCCAAGAGAATCAATGGCACTCAATTCGAGTACGGGCTCAACCGGTAGCAGACCTAGCCTCATCACTCGTTTAACCCGTTGCCGCAGCGCTGCGTAGGCTAGGTTTGCAGCAGCTGGAGCCCACACTCGTAACCAGCTCCCCTAACAGCTTAGCGAGATTTGGTAGATACCCGACTTAATTGCGGGCTCAACCGGTAGCAGACCTAGCCGTTTGGCTACGGGTTAGACGAGACACTCGATACTGCTATAAGCCACTATTCGAAAGCTGCGCACAGCCACAAAAGCTAGCATTGCCGCAACTGCTTGAGGAAACTAACGCCACCTTTCATCGTATGGTACTCTTAACAAAGGTAAGCATTAACCTATCTTTACTTCCCAACTTTTGCTTCCCAATACCCAACTCGCTGACCACCCATAAATGGTTGATTAACCGAATATTGCCATAGGCGCAACTACGATTTTTTAGGAAATATTCCTCACGGTTCGCTCTCTTAAGCCGTGGTTCTCTTTAATCGTCTCATCCCGAAACTGCTCAGAGCAGGTGACTGCATCCAACACACCCACCTTCCCTACATTGAAATAGTCTCCCCATGACAAATGCGATGGATGCAAACCAAGAACGTCTGATACTGGTTCATGGTACGTTTGCGAATCGATCCAGATATGAAGGTACAAGCTGGTGGCAACTTGGTAGTTCAACGGCTGAGGAAATTCAGAGCCGACTCCCCAATGATGTCGAACTACCAAAGGTTGGCGAGGTCTTTCATTGGTCAGGCGAAAATAGCGAACGAGAGAGACTAAAAGCTGCCGGTGAACTGGTAGTTTATCTGCGAAAATTGGAGTCACAAGGCATTCATTACCACTTGATTGGCCACAGCCATGGTGGCTCGGTCATCTGGCAAGCCTTGCGCAAGAGTGTGCTCGACAATTATCCACTTATTGCCCTCCGAAGCTGGGCAACAGTGGGTACGCCATTTCTGCACCTTCGCACCCGATCGGGTAATGCGTTAATGCTAACCCTCAACGTACTGCTGGCAGTTCTTCTCTTGAAGCCTGCTTACAGCACCAGCCTGAAACTCATCAAGATCTTTGTTGCGCCGAAATCAGCCCCATGGTTGAATGAAACCTCCGTTCGCAGCATTGAAGACATCACGCCTTGGAATACGCCCGTCCTATGGATCATGAAAACCATGGGCAAACCAATAGAAAAAACTCCAACCGGCATAAAAATTGGTCAGTTTACCTCAGATGAACCGATCACCGCCTGGGATCTTTTTTCTCACGACGAAGGCTGGATTATGCTCGGCACAGCTCTTCTCGTCCTCTACGTGCTTCTGAACGTAATCGTTTTTTTAATCAGTCCCCTAATTGAATCTATTCGCCTCAGAGCCGAACATCAACTCGAAGACGACACGTTCAGTATTTATGGCAACCGCTGGCTTGGCTTATGGTCACCAGATGATGAAGCCATCAATGGCTTACGAGCGACGCTCGGTTTATCTGTAAGTTTTGTATCTCGCTTGATGATACGAGAGCCTGTGCTCTTGTCGGATTATCTGATGATTGTATCTCGGCCCTACTACTGGCTCTTAACACCACTGTTTAACAGTGGACTTCGGCCAGTACTTGACCAATTTGTTCGCGCGATTGTCATCAAAAAGGCCCAAGGTAATAACCGGCCAGCGGCCGAGGTAATCCGAGTTGCTACCACGCCTCTGCAATGGGATGAGAAAGAAACCCATCCACCAATCCCAGACTTTCTTAATAAACAGATTGTGGAGCGCGCGAATCAATATGCCAGTGGTGCCGCGGCTACATTTCGCAACCTCCTCGCAGCTCCGTCGTTTGCCGCCGGTCTTGAAAACCTTGGCACGCAGATTTCAGGCAGTGAATTGGTCCATACCTCTTATTTTGATCACGACGAAATTCTAGATATCCTAACCATGCACATTGCTTGGTCACAAACTAGACCGCATTGGTATCGGTATTCCAAACTGAGGAATCCTGAAATCGTCAAGTGGTTAGTAGATGTCAAGCATCAATTTGGAGCAGATATCGCCCTGCCAGACACATACCACTTCTACGCTCAACCCACCGTTCCATTCCAAGGAAAAATCAAGCCTCGACGACGCTGGTTTGCCAAAGCGGCCTAGATTCATTTATCTTTCTTTAAATGATCAATCAAAAACTCGCTCATCGTTTTGAATGAGGAATTAGTGTATCCGGGATAGACTAACTCACATGGAACACCTACCTCTTTGCATCTTTCCAGTATCTTGATTCCATAGATAGCGGAATGAGTCGGGTCAGGCTCTTTTCCACCCATGACCGGCTCTGTTTTTTGATTCGGATATTCCAGAAAAATAGGAGCATCACCAGCGCTCACCAGTTCGATAGGAGAATACTCCGCAAACCAATGCTTTACTTTCTCACGCTTCTCCAGCAATAGCTCAAACTCTTGCGCTCGGCTTCTTCCTTTAGCTGCAAATCCAAAAGCATGACCACCATAAATAGAATTAGACATCCACTCCCGTAGTTGAATCGGGTCAAGAGACGTCTGCGCTCCAGTAACAGCAACACAAGTCGGACGACTTGACTCTCTAGCTATTGGATCCGAGCTATTCACATCTGCCAAATCATCATGCAGAGCCAACCACAATGAAGTGCATGCGCCAGCAGAACCTCCCGATAAGCCGATTCGTTTAGGATCTAGATTCCATTCCTTAGACTTGAATCGAATCGTTTGAATAGCTCGCGCAGCGTCGTTTAAACACGCCTTCACTGGAGGTTCAACACCTTGCTCCATGGCTTCTGCAATGAACCGATAATTAATCGACGCTACCGATATGCCCGCATCCAAATAGGTCTTAATGGGATTATTGCCATATCCTGTCTTATCACCATTGACCCAGCCCCCTCCGTGAATGAGAACAACGATAGGAGTCGGCGATTTCGAATCGGCTTGCCAGAGATCAAAACGTTGACGCTTAGAATCGGAACCGTAGACAAAATCAGATACCGTAGGAGTTGGTCTTTCCGGTGGTGCCTTTACAGTTCCCCTCGTATTCGCCACTTTCTCCAAAGACGCAAACAATCTCACGTCATCAAATTCATTCATATCATCGAATGATCCAATACCGACCCGACCAGTCCCAAATGTTTTGTCCTCAACTGTCATGTGAGGCTTTGTCATGTCATCAAAGTAGACTTCGATCTTTCCAGACTTAACTTCCCTCACGACCTTAACCTGATGCCACTTGCCATCCCACGGTACTTCGCGTTTGTTCTCCGTGAGTGGTCGACGAGGCTCTCCATTGACAATCATTATCTGCCCACTAGCTGGATCTGGCTTCGCTCCTAAATGCGCGTAGTAAAAATGCTCGGCATCTTGGTATCCCCAAAACACGCAACAATCTCGGTGAGCGCCAGTATCATTCGTGCTCCTTACACGAAACGTAAGCGTAAAATCCCCAACCTGAAGATCACGAATCAATGCGATGTTATGCGGGCTTCTTACTTTTGGTTGATAATTACTCGTTCTTTTGTTATTGCCGAACGATTTGTTCCCATCTTTATCGTAAAGCTGCCATGAGGAATCATCGGTTGTGTCCCATCGATCTCGACCTTTTTCGAAATCCTCACTGAAAAGTGCCGTAGGTTCATTGTTCTCTGTTTGCGCTACTGCATATGCACAGAAGCAGCCCACAAACACGGCAAAACCAACCCGCACACACCATGCACTCATTGTCACGCCCCAAAAACTTTAATCAGAGAAGAGCAACTCAGACAAAACAACAGCTACTTAACAGCCCGACTTCGCTGCTAAGTCTAACATTTCCCTGACCAGCTTACAAAAAGATAAGTTACGGCGAATCGTAGCGGCCTAGCGAGTCGCCTTGGCCACCTCTGCCCGCCTCCACGCTTCGCGAAATTTCCTATAGCCAGCCTGAATCTGATCGCCCGACTTTTGCACCAACGCAGCCACCTCTGCTGTATCCACAGCCTGTCCATTCTGCTGTAGAAGCCAAAACGCCTGACAGACAATCGCTTCATCATATGGGACCAATGTTTGAAGCAAGTCCTGGATATCAGACTTCATTTCCCCTACTACCTTCTCGGCATAGCTACGGGCAGACGATTTCTTCCCATCACGATCACCATCGATCCATACCGCACCACTACAGCCAAGAACCGCAGGCTCCCATC
>JAUMAI010000736.1:0-19584 GCA_032116775.1 Pirellula sp.
GGAAGATCACCCTCGCAATTGCGAGGGTGATCTTCCGCGGCGAATTAGCTGAGAAGCTAGAGGCCTTCGCGCAACAATGGACGAAGAACACCGAGAAGGTTATTCAAGCATTGGGCCTCGATTGTCGCACGCTCGGACCAGCCGCTCCTCCTATCGCTAAGCTAAGAGGCAAATATCGCCAGCACTTGCTAATGCAAGCGCCTGAGGCCTCGATGTTAAATCGTGTGCTACGCCAAGTATCTACAGAAATTAAGACACCAGAGGATATCCAATGGGTGATTGATATTGACCCACTCGATATGCTGTAACAAGTCGCTGCGCTTCATGAAGTTACTGAGATTTTGAGGAATAAGCTATGGTTCGTCCTGCATTTCATCGGACCGTGAGATACGGCATATGCTGTTTGGCTTTGGCGTTAGGGAATTCGCTTAGCGCGCAAGTTCCACTGCTCACACCGACTGAAAATCTCGTGGTTGAGGGAGTTCCAGCGATTCCCGTATCGTTGGCAAGTGAAGTTCGTAAATATACGGAAGCTCGTGGGGCCAGTTTGCTCGATTGGCACCCCTCTCGTGCTGAAATGCTTATTTCGACACGGTTTGGAAATTCAAATCAGGTTCATCGTGTTCTGCAGCCCGGTGGTGCGAGAAGCCAATTGACTTTTTTTGATGAGCCTGTTGGCAGCGCAGTCTATGAGCCGAAGCAAGGTAAGTATTTCGTCTTTAGTCGAGACGCGGGCGGAAATGAGTTTGCGCAACTCTATCGGTTTGATCTAGACGATGGAAACATTACGCTGTTAACCGACGGAGGGCGATCACAAAATGGCGGATTACTGTGGAACAATGCGAAGTCCCAGGTTTTGTATTCGTCTACTAGACGTAATGGTACCGATCGCGACTTATGGTTAATGGATCCTGCTCAATCTGAATCCAACCAAATCTTACTTGAATTGTCCGGCGGAGGCTGGAGTGCAAGTGATTGGGCTCGGGGAGATGATAAGGTCTTGCTGTTGGAAAGATTGTCGATCAATCAATCTCATCTTTGGGAAATCGATGTTGCCAGTAAAACAAAGACCAAAGTTATCGAATTTACAGAGGAAGTCGCGATTTCTGATGCCCGCTATGCGAGTGATGGAAATGACCTGTATCTGACAACGGATTTCGGTAGCGAATTTCTGCGTTTGGTTTCTCTCGACCGTGCTTCCAAGAAGATGACTCCGATAACGGATGATATTCCTTGGGATATCGAGTTCATGGAGATGTCACCAGATCGGAAGTCGATTGTTTTTGCAGCGAACGAAGCAGGTATATCGAAGTTGTATTTATTCGATTGCAGTACTAAACGCTATCGCGAATTAGATGGTTTACCTAAGGGAGTTTGTGGAGGTTGTAAGTGGCATCCCCAGGGAGGTTTATTAGCAGTAACGTTTGCTTCAGCTAAGTCGACATCTGACGTCTATATAGTTGATATCAGTAACGGGAATGTGGTGAGATGGACAGAGAGTGAGTTAGGTGGACTGCTGGCGAAGGATCTGGTGGAACCAACGCTAATAACATGGAAGAGTTTTGATGATCGTCAGATCAGCGGTTTTTGTTACTTGCCAGATGCTCAAAAATTTCCTGGTAAACGACCAGTTATCATCAATATTCATGGTGGACCGGAAGGCCAGTCCAGGCCGCTATTTTTAGGTCGCAACAATTACTTTATCAACGAATTGGGTGTCGCGATCATTTTTCCAAATGTGCGCGGTTCAGCGGGATTTGGCAAAACGTTTCTGAAACTGGATAATGGCCTAAAGCGGGAGGATTCCGTTCGTGATATTGGTTCTTTGCTGGATTGGATTGCGGGCCAAGAAAACCTGGATGCCTCGCGCGTGATGGTTACCGGGGGAAGCTACGGTGGTTATATGACCCTAGCCGTTGCCACCAATTACAACGAGCGGATTGCCTGTGCATTGGATGTTGTTGGTATTTCACACTTCGGAACATTTTTGAAAAACACGGAAAGCTATCGAAGGGATTTACGCCGCGTTGAATATGGCGATGAACGTGACCCTGTATTGTCTCAGTTTTTCGAAAAAATCGCACCTTTGAACAACGCTTCTAAGATCACCAAACCTCTCTTCATTGTTCAGGGTGGCAATGACCCGCGCGTTCCTCTCAGTGAAGCGGAACAAATGCGTGATAAGGTCAAAGAAAACAAAGGTCTAGTTTGGTATTTAATGGCCAAAGATGAGGGTCATGGTTTCCGGAAAAAGAGCAATGCAGATTTTCAATTCTATGCTACTGTGCTTTTCGTGCGCGAGAACTTGGGACTCGATATCAAGCAGAAATCATTTCCAAAGAACTGACAAGTTTGGGAGGAAGCGGCCCGTTTGTCGTTTCCAGTTGGGAAAAGCGTGAGGAAAATGAGCTTCTAGCTCTTTCTCCTCTGCTACGCTTCGAATAGCCAAGAGCCCAAAAAGTAACCAACCTAACAGCAGCAAGGTTATGCTTGAAAGTGTGAGTGCTAAGCCTGTGGTGATGCACCAGGTGGCCGTGTAGTACGGATTGCGAATCCAGCGGTAGGGTCCGCGGGTGATCAACTCGTGGTTGTCGCGAATGCCAGATGAACCACTGAAGTTAGTGCCTAGAGCTTTGAGGGTAAGAGACATGAGCAACGTACCGCTGGCTCCAAGGATCAGGCCAATGCAGCGAAGGAAATTGCTGGACGCGTAGGGCAACAAGAACCCTACAGTTGGCATAAAGACGGCGAGCATGGATGTGACAGCGAGAGATAAGGCTGCACCGCTGAGCATCCAGCGTAACCCTGGTGGTTCACGACTCGATACCGGCGGTGAAGGCGTTTGCCGGCCGGATGAAATCTTAAATGCAAACGCTACTAAACTGGTTACTATGATCAGTATTGCGCCAGCTACCGAGTACCAATGGAGTGAGAGCCACTCTGGCAACATAACACCCTCGGAAAAAAGTTAGCAGGCGAACGAGCGGTGAGTTTGCATGTGCAAATTATCCTAGCTTTCAAAGAGTATCATCGCTGCTTGGCTTGCTCAAATCACTCTTCTCACATTTTAGGGAGCTAGTCGATTTAGATTCCAACTAGCATTCACGGATGAACGTGAATACTGAAAGCGATCGTGTAGGCGATTGGGTCTCCCCTGCCAAAATTCTAGCTTCAGTGGTGCCAAGCAATATCCACCCCAGTTCTCTGGTCGAGGGATCGGAGTGTTACTGCATTCCTGATCTTTCTCAGCTGCCTTCAATTCCAGCGCATGATAGTCGTCAACGACTCGGGACTGAGGGGATACAACGGCTCCAATTTGACTGCCACGTGGTCGAGAACGAAAGTAAGTGTCCGAGGTGATCGCATCTGTTTTGGAAACTATTCCGTCGATGCGAACTTGGCGTTCGATGTGGGGCCAATAAAGCACTAATGAGGCGCGAGGATTCGACGCGAGCTGCTGTCCCTTAGCTGAGTCGTAGTTGGTAAAAAAAGTGAATCCGTTCTTATCTGCGCCCTTTAACAGAACGATGCGGGCCGAAACATTTCCTTGCGGATCGCTAGTGGCAAGTGTCATGGCGTTAACTTCGAGCCATTCCGGTCGGGCAGCTTCGCTAGCCTCTGTAAACCACAATTGAAACTGTTGGAACGGATCTTCAAGGAGCTGTTCTCGGTCCAGTTTTTTTTGTTCGTAAGTTCGTCTCAGGTGATCCATTGAAGTCTCTGCTCTCCCTGTAAACTCAGGAAAGTGGGTGCTACGCCTCTTCTCCAAAATCTTGGAGTTCTATAATCAATCATCCAGGCACGCCAAGTGCTTACTTTTAGATTCACAAATGTCTTGGCGAAATGTTAGTTGTTTCTGGATGTGTCGGTCCATTATCTTATAGGAGGGGCTTTCCAACTAGGGGCATTGATGATGACGAAAGGGCGCACTACAGTGCGAAAAACTAGGACAAATGGACTATTGACAAAAGATCCTATCGATGGAGGCGATTTTTGCGAACTGGTAAAACCATCGAACGCGTAATTGCCTCTATATTTGTGCAGAGTTTAATTACGCCCTTTCTTATTAGAAGCGTTTCACGAAGCATTACTCGCTAAGTGCGTAGATCACTGGTAACGTAGATCACTGGTAAGAAGAGTCGAAGAATGAGCAATCGTCTGGTTGAAAAACAAGTCACGTTAAATTTGTCAGGTTGTCTATTAGTTGCTTCCCCACTCAACCCCAACCCTAAAACGGCGCAGGATGTTTATCTAGTTACTTGGCATCGACCGGAGGGAAGCCTGGGGATGCTCTTGAATCGTTCCCTGGTTGCTGATGCTGGTTCATTATGGTCGCAAGTTCTCGGGGCGGATGCAGGAAAAATGCCGCGAGGTCCTGTGCACTATGGCGGTCCGTTGGCTGGACCTGTGATTGCTCTCCACAATCGCCCCGAATGGGCTGAGGCGGAAACATCTCCCGGAGTGTACATAGCCGCTCAGGTTGCAACTCTCAAGGGCCTTGGTAAGGCACAGTCTTCTTTATGCCGTTGGATTGTCGGCCATGCTGGCTGGCAGCCTGGCGAGCTTGAAAAAGAGATGGCTGAAGGTTGGTGGTACCCTATTCCGGCATCGCCCGATTTGGTCTTCGCTGCGACTGATGAAATCTGTTACCGCGCGATTCGCCGCGCCGGTGATATCGGCTTAGGGCTGATCACAGGTTGTCGACAGGACCCTGCTAGCGGGATTTGGAACTAGTTCGAGCATTTTTTCTCATCCGAAAATAGTATCCTCGAGCTTATTAGGCTTGATGGCCGACGGGGGATACGTAAAGTAGAGGGAGGTTGGTACTTGCTCTTTCTACAATTAGGTTGAAAAAAGCGTTATGCGAGTTGGCGTCATCAAGCACATTGCGCCCCAAAAAGGTTTCGGATTTATTGCCTGTGAGGGCCTCAGAGATAACGTCTTTTTTCATTTTTCGGCCTGGAAAGGTACCAACATGCGGGCTGACCAACTCAAGGTCGGCGACGAAGTTGAGTTTGATCTCGATGAGTTGAACCGCATTCTTGGGGAAGATCTAAAAGCAGAAAAGGTCATTCCCTCGCGTCGTCCTCTCACAAAAACTTTGGACGAATACGCCGATCCTAATCTCCGTCCCAAGCATCATCCCAAGGCCCGTCGACGTATGGCGACATGGCGTCGTAGCGACAAAGAGGCCTCTCCAAACCAAGAAACGAAATCCAACGAGGATAACAGCGATAAAGATGAGGTCATTGAGTAGTCACTTACCGCTGTGTAGCTAGCTTTAAAAAGCTGATCGACTAACCGTTGGTAAGCTTGGTGACGCTGTCCCATCACCTGCCGGTAAATTGGTGTCTTACGAAGATGGAGATGTTTTAGGACCGACCAGGACCGGGTGCTGATGGTTCAGCGCCGTTAGAGATTCCTTGAGGTGATATGGGAGTCGGTTGTGGTGCGCCGGGATTAACTTGTGCCGGTTGAGGACCAGCAGAAGTGGATGGCGGCGAAGGTTGATTCGACGGTGCAGCTGAATTGTTGGCAGGTGGATTGTTGTTGGCTGGCGCTGTCGAACTTGGTTGGGGAGCTGTAGGCGCAGGTTCCGAAGGAGGCTGGGGTGAGCCTCCCTTGAGGGCTGTATCAAGTTCTTTCTCTACTTTTTTCACTAAGTCATTTTGTAGATACTTTTGCAACAACTCTCTTGTTTGCTGGAACATCCTCTCGATCTTCATTTGAGCAACTGGCGTGATTGCACCACCGGCCGGATCAAGTACTTGACGTTGCACATCATCAAGATTGCGAGCCATCTTTTCATAATCATCCAGACGAATTAGTTCCTCCATCAGCTTTTGTGCATCAGGCAATTTACCTTCCTCAATGCGCATGCGAATTCTGGCTGCAGTGACTTGTCTCAATGCCACAAGATCGACGGTCTCGCTTTGAAGTCCACGAAGAAAAGCTTCTGCTTGCAGCCGGCGTGAGTCATCAGCAACTTCGGCAGTGACTACGGGTTGTAGACCCACGACGATGGGCAAACGCGCCAGTAAGGTTTCTCCGTTTTTGACGTAGTAGATCATCAATGGAGCACGCAAGGTAATCTTTTTTGTTTCCACCTGAGGCGCAACCGGCTCTGCTGCTGGTGCCTGAGCTGCAGGTGCAGCTGCTGCCTTATCTTCGTTAGCGGCCGTTGCCGTTGGGGAAGGATTTGTCGGGGTCGAAGCTTCCGGAGTTGCTGCGGCCGCTTTTGCGTCGGCCGCTGCATCCTCACTCGCAGGTGTTTTTACCGAATTTTCAGAGGGGATTTCTATCGTGGCTACAGGCGGTTCAGCGGGTGATTGTAGAGGAAGGATTCCTCGCCAATCGGTTCGGCCGATTGGTTGACTAGTGTCACCACCGGGGAGACGCTGAAAGATTTGTGTGCCAGCCAAGGGGCGGTCCTTGGCGAGTTGCGTGACAACCTGCAATTCGGTCGTAGTACCAGTTGGCTTAACCTTTAGTGCATAACGTTGCGTACGGCTATTGCGCCGGCCTTCAAGGCCACCTCGTATTCCCGTAAATACCGTCGCTGAAATATGCTCTCGTTGGACATCGGTAGCAACAATAAAAGTCCAGGGTACCGTCTCTAGTAATGATGGCTGCCCGTTGCGATCATTTCGTCTTACGATCGCTTGCATGACATCGCCTACCTGGACGAGTACTGGATGCTGTTCGGCGACGACCAATCCGGCCGCTCTCCCGCGCATCTTTACGTTCTTAGGATCTGATTCCTCGATACGTGCCACTGGAGTGAAGCAATCGCGTACCAAGCTTGCGATCGGTGCTGCTAAGTGGGATTGAGGATGATAGAGCGTGCGGTTGTAAACTTCTGAAAAGCGACGAGTGGGGCAGTCGAGTTCTCGCACTCGCACTACCGGACCAGATGCAGAATCGATCAACGCTAAAAAATAGAGTTTGTCGTGTCGATCCAAGAAAGCATCCGATTGTTTATCGAATCGGACGACAATCGTACGGAGGTTATCTGCCTGTCGAGAGACGTCATCTTTGAGAACGATAGCAGCAGAGATTCGCCCTTCGGAGACATCTTTTGCTAGTTCTGCCGAGGTTCGGTCGGTTGGACGGAGTTGAGATTTGAGACGAGTGATCGGATCTTCCTTCATTCGCTCACTAAGCATCTCGAAGCTATCTTTCGGCGTCGAAACTGGTAGTTTCCGCTCTAGAAACATAGCGAGGTCATCGATAGCGTCTGTGGTCGCATTTTTTCTTGGTACCACCAACGCATAATCTCCAATGCTGATAATAAGTCTCAAGAAATCAGCTTTCAGTTGCATGTCGGTCTTGGAAATCAAGGCAGCGGTGACCTCGCCTTTCTCGATACCTTCGGCAAGTTGAAAAGAAGTTTTCTCTTCGGACTTCAATAGTTCACGTAACTTCGTAATGGCGATTGCCGTGGGGTCTGGTGCCAGTTTCTCTTTACAAAGATCAAAACCTTTGCGGGTGACCATCACTTCAAAGGTTTTGTCGACAAATGACTCTAAAGAACGAACCGAATCAGTGGCCTCATTCTTCTTAGGAACCACCAGAACCATATCGCCCGATGCCAACACGTTTGGCTCAAGACTTTCGAGATCAAACATCATCGAATGTTTAAGCCAAGCCGGTGCATCATCGATTTGGTTTTTCCACGTGGGTCCAAAAATCAAATCGAGTTGTCTCGCCAGATCTTTTCTGAAGTATTCTTTGGCCTTATCCGTCATAGACAGAGCGGGGTCTATGGCTAACCAGGTTTGAACGCGATAGGGAGAGTATTCCCAAATCTCCTGGGCAAATACCGGGAGGGATGTCAATGAAAAGCAGATCATGAGGATGGCAAGCCATCGACTGATCGTCGTATGACGGAGCGACGATTTCAGGGAATCGCGACTTGAATGCATCTGCGGTAACTTCTCGATTTGGAATGTGTTTACTTGAGCCGCCATCGTTGTACATCCTGATAGAGAGATACAGGGCGTTTGGCGACTCCCTGAATAGTGTCGCGTACAGCGAAGCGGTCGGTGATCTGCCAAAGTGGAAGAATCGGCAAATGGTAATGTACGAGCCGATGTAACTCCTGAGTGCGTTGCCGCACCTCTCGCCAATTTCGTGCTTCGCGCAGAGACCGGAGTGCTTGAACAATAAATGGATCTTCGATTGCGGCAGGGCCACCATCTCCCAAAAGACGCTCCGCATCGGTAGCTGGTTCCCAGACTGCAGAGGCAACCAAAACGAGGTCGCAACTGCCATCCGAATCAAGTGCTTCGCCTGGTGGTAAGATCACAAGTTCAGCCGGAATGCCGATGGCCTGCCATTGCTGTACCATCGCGCCGCCAGCGACTCTCATCGCTTCCAGAGAAGGAACGCCTAGACGGACGGGTGTGAGTGGCTCTGGATTTTTCTCTGCCTTCTTCGCCATCTCATCGATATTTTTCTGAGTTAGCAGTACCAAAAGTTTGGCCAAACGTGGCTGGTAGCGATATGGCTGAATAGAAAAATCGTAGGCATAAGCTAGAGGGTCATCGATGCCTGTTCCCTGTGGGAATGGGCCACTCACCAGTTTACCGTCATCTTGGTTGGCAGTGCCAAGCAGTTCACCATACAAGAGTCTCTCGCGATCCAAGCCATACATTAGGGCGCGTCGAAACTCCAGTTTCTTCATATAAGCATGCTGGGTTGGGCGTACAACCAGAGAATAAACGGTTGGTAAAGCGTAGCTGTCGACCTTAATGTTCGGCTGATTCGCAAGGCTAATTGCATCCGCTGGAAAAATCTGATCGATAGCGTCGATCTCACCCCGCAAAAGGTCATTCCTCGCTTCAGTTGCGTCGGTGTAGAAACGCTCATTGATTTCGACCGGTTGTTTTTCAATGCGTTTGCTGCGATCTCGCAAAATGTACGAAGTCAGCAAGTCATCAGTGGGGCCAAGTGCGAATAAGGTTTGGACCTTAGCGGATTCTTCTGGAGAGAGAATATCGAAAAGTTCCTGCGGAAATGGCCATTGCATCAGAGCCTGAGGGAGTATGTGCGGGTTGCGAAGGCGGATGCTCATCTGCCCGGGCGATGTGACTACGGCATCGCGAAAGATCGAGGCCCAGGCAGGTAGATAATCGGGTGATTGTGGCGATGCGCGGCGAGCCACCCATTGCGCCATCCAGTAGGCATCCCATTGCTGTACGCTTTTACCATCGACACCTGTAAGTTGAAGCGAAATCTCTTTGCGATCATCGCTTTGCTGGAATCGCCCAAGTGGAAAGCTATAGCTGCCACCCTCGGTACCAATTTGCCTTAGCTCGAATAGAGATCGAATCACTAAATGCCCACCGCGGCGCGCTGGCCAATTGATCAAACTGCTCGGTTCAAAACGAGTTGCCTTCTGCATGACTCCAATGGTCAGAGAGGGGTAAAGCGAATCGAGATCTGCGATCAATTCGGCAGCACCTGCTAAGTCTGGCCAGGTAGCAATGACTTCTCTGGCTACCGCTTTAGCTTCTCGGTATTTTTGTTGTTCTTTCAGTG
This sequence comes from Pirellula sp., assembly GCA_032116775.1. Taxonomy (GTDB): domain Bacteria; phylum Planctomycetota; class Planctomycetia; order Pirellulales; family Pirellulaceae; genus JAFLCP01. The sequence goes on from JAUMAI010000736.1 coordinate 9,544, forward strand.
CAAGACTCTCATCAAACTTCGTTTTGGCCATTGCCTCGAGTTCTTGTTTCCATTTGCTCACACCTGATAGATCAAGCTGTGGAAATTCTGTATCAAATCTTTTGATCCATTGTTGGGCACGAGGTAAATTCTGCTTTTCCATCGCTTCGCTAATGAGCGTATCTGCGAGTCGCGAGATGGCGGTGCCGACTTTGCTGCTTTCAAAGTTGGGATCGCCTCGATATAAGCTCTCCATAACGACGAGAGCCGATTCATATTGCTTCTGCGAAAATAAATGGGCTCCGTTATCGAGAAGCAGTCTCTTTCTTAAGTCATCGAGATTCGGAGTGTTCGGATAATTCCTGAAGAGAAAACCGATATATCGAAAAGCGCCAGGATAGTCTTTCTTTTCAACCATTTCATTGATTTCACGCATAATGATCTGTTCATACAGTTCTATGCGTTCAATATCATCCCAAGCGATTTCATATTTTTGGTCGGGCCGCTCAAGCCAAGTGATGATCATCTTCTTGCCTGCTTGATCGGTTGGTACAACACGACCAGCGAAAGGTAGCGGTGCGACTTTAATCGTTTCTCCACCAGCTTCTTTCTTCAGGTAGATGACGTCAAAGGCATCCTGATCGATGGTTGGCAATTCTTCTATGTTGTTGCCTGCAGGAGGTGTTGGAGTCGCTTCATTCTGGGCATAAAGTCCCGATGAAATGAGAGCGAGCAAACCTCCCGAGAGCAGGCTAATCAGTAGCCTTTGCATTAGGGTTGCTCCTCCGTGCTGCTATCGACGGCAGTTCCCAATTTAATGATGACACCTTCTTCACCACCAACAATGAGGTTGTCATCTTTAATCAACAAACTTCCTGTGATTGGCTCACCAGCCGTTATGCTGCCTTGCAGTTTCCCAGCGGTGGGATCGACACTCCAGATGCGTCCTTCCTTAGCAGCGATCAACACATTGGCTCCCGATTCGATTGGCGCATTGACTAGCGCGGATGCTGGGATGGCGATTTGCCAAGCTCTTCCGAGGTTAGCATCAAAGCATTGTAAGCCATCGCTGTCTGTATGTAGCCAGATTTGTTGTCCGACTGCGTAAGGCCCCCAAGTGACTCGGCCTTGCAACGGTGCTGTTGCGGTTGGTTTGAGTGTTTCTGGCGAGAGCAGTTGGAGCGTGTCACTGACATCGCCACCTGCTACGGCAATCACGGAATCGCCAAATGGAGCGAGTCTAGATCGCAATGGTTGCTCCGCATCGACCTCCGCAACGACATTGAGAGTCGTGCCAAGTTGTAAGCGATAAATTTTTCGCATGCTGCCCGAAACAATGGCTGACTTGCCATCGTCAAGAACTGCAGGTTCAACCCAGGTTGTTGAAGCGCCTGCTTCCAAAGGAGGCTGGAATGGGCTCGACAGTGCGCGGCCGGTTGCCGGGTCAATATAGACTAGTTGTCCATTCTTCAGCGGAACAAGCAATCCATTACCGGCAACTGCAGGAGTGCCAGAAGGTTGGCTTCCTCCAAGATTTAGTAAAACCAGCTGTAACTGCTTTTCGTTATTTTGGGGATCGTAGTAAGCAACCTGATTGCCTGTGCTCTTGTTGAATAACGCTTGAGTTCCTTTGGCAAAGGTCAGCGGCGAGGTAAACAACAGAGAACGATCGTGTAAACCGGGGTTTTCTAGCGGTCGTACTGGAGGAGTACTGTCAGCAATCTTGCTCACTGGCAACTGAAACAAAGCAGCCTGTGAGGTGACGGCTGAGACTTGATCTTCAGCTAGGGATAAAGCAGAAATAGGAACGCCGATATCGGTCTTCCATACCTCTTCACCGTCCGTGCCGCGAACTGCAGCAACGCGAATTCCTTGCGTACCTCTCACGGTACGCACATGGAAGATTGTTTCACTAAATTGCTGTGGTGCTCCAACAAACAGGTCTCCATCTTCTTTAATCCATTTGCGGTCGATCTGACCTCGGCTCACTTGAATGTCATAGCGAGCGAAACGGTTGCTGCAGATCCACATCTCGTTGCTGCGAGCAAGCGCAAATAGTTGTCTAGGGGACGGTTCGGAGGCTGGAATAGCAGCGATTCGACTCACCTTTTCTTTACTGGAGGCGAGTTCAACATCCAGAACGGCTATTTCACCGAGATCGGTGATCACAATAACTCGGCGTCCGTCAATTTGCGGTGGAACGACGATATTTCCACGCAATCGGAAGGGGTTTTGAGCTGGCTTCAGCTCCAAGCCTTCATCATTGGTGCTGAAAATACGTACGGTAGAATAGTCTGGTGCGGGATTCTCAAAAACAAACAGATGACCGAGCACATACACGGGTGCTACTGCGATAGAGCCTGCCGCGTGGCCGAGATAAATAACTTCCTGACATTGGCCGCTGCTGCGTGACAGCACGTACAAATTGGAATGTTCGCCTGGTACATACAAGTTGGGTTTGTTTTTGCCAACGCCTGGTGCGACAGGTACCGGCTGAGGGATCGTGCTCGACCAGCGTTTATCGCCAGTGATACCATCCAACGAAACAATTTGACCACTTGGGGTTGCAACGAATACCTGTTCGTTGTCGACCGAAGGAGGAAGGATAGCTTCTGGGAAGACTGATTTCCACAACGGGCTGCCATCGGTTCCGCCAATACGCTGTACGACTCCGGCTGCGGCTCGAGTAACCAATGTGTCACTGTCAGGAGTATCTGAGAGACGTAGTGGTTGAGCCGTTACATCTCGGCCGATATAGCGTCGCCAAAGGACATTACCAGTGGATGCTTCAAGGCAATAGACCGCCCCCAAGGCATTCACGTAAAGAAGAGTGCCCTGCAGGTCCGTTATGGCTGTACCTTGGGAATTGACCAGCATGGTGGCAGGTGGTTTTGTGGTCGGATCCTCACGTTGAACATCCAGATTGGATTTGGAAACCAATTCTTTTTGGATAGCAGTCGCTTGTAGTACTAACTCGTTGAGTTCGGGATTGATTTCCAATTGAGGAAATTTACGAATCAATTCACTACGTAAGGCGTAACTGCCTGCAGTGTCTTTCTGGGCTAAGGCTTCCTTGATTTTGGCAATCGTCGCCACCAAATCTTCATCACGAGCTATATCGCGAAGGATGCGTTGTCGTTCTTCTTCGATTCGCGCAATGCGGTTAGCTTGTTGGTTGCGTTGCGCGGTTCCGACGAACTGTGGATTATCAAGGATCTTCTGAAGTTCTGTTTGTGACTGCATCAAAGTTTTCTTGCTGGCAGTTTCTTTCTCTGAGTCAGCTTTGGCGTTGTATTTTTCTGCTATGGTGAGCAACACGCCTGTTAGGTCGCCTCGTTCCGATTGAATTCCAGGTTCTTCTGCGATAGGAGGCAGCACTTCCTGTGCAGTTTTTAATGCCTGATTTGGATCAGCAACTGTCTCGGCTACTTTGCGAAGCTGAGCGAGAGATCGCCGGACTTTGGCATATGAGAGGCGATCGTCAGTGGTAAAGCGTTCCACGAAATCGCTGTAGAGTTTATCTGCCGTTTCATAAGAGCGGCCTTCGTAGGCTTGGTCAGCTTTTTGAATCAGCTCATCTGCTGTGCCGCGGAAGAACCACCAGAGCAAACCGGCACCCACCATGAGCAATAAAATCAGCAGTGAACCGACACCGAGGATGCGGAAATCTTCCCAGGGATTTCGCGTCGATTTGCTGGGTAGACGTGGTTTGCGAGGAGGCGAGTACGAATCGATACCAGCAGACATAGCTGGTTCGGCAACAGGTGCCGATTTCTTTCGCTTGCGTGGTTGTTCCACGACTTCCACAACTTCCGTAACTTCTTCAATAATTTCAACCGGCTGTTCCACCTCGACAACTTCGACCTCAGTCACGTCGTCGACGATTTCGGCCACATCTTCGACAACCTCAGCCGCTTCGATTTCATCGTTGGCTGGGCTACCTCCCAGAACGACTTTGGCAGCAGCGGGAGTATTGGGTTTCGCAGGATTGCCTTCCAGGGGAGCCAAGTCCAAGTCGTCTGCGGTGGGCTTGATCGGAGGAGGAGTTGTTGCAGCAGGTCGGGCTGCTGGTGGTTCACCAGCGTCGCGCAATTCAGCGACTAATTTTGTGGCCTGAAACTTGGTGAGATGGCCATTGTCAACCAATAGTTTGGCTAGCGCTTCTACGGTAACTCTACCCTTGGAGTCAGCTAACTGACGTCGCAATTCGGCGATGATGTCAGGGTGGAGCAGGCCTGTGCCTTCAAGTTTGTCGACAAACTGCTGAGCGAGCATTCGTGGTCCGTATCTTGCTATGGAGGTGAATGTTGACTTGCTGAGTACAATTGCCGAAGCGAGTTATTAGGCTCACTCCGGTTCTTCAATAGTGGTTAATTCAAATTGCTCAAATTGCGAGTCGCGGCCAGCGTCCAGGGCAGCGACCACGGTGGAATGCGTACTATCTTCATGAGCGCGAATGATTAGTTTCGTTGGACCGGTGTCACCACCTTTGGTATCCGCTAAGAGCACGATTAAATCTTGCTTGCTTGGTACTTCACGTTCTTCACCGCTAGGTAATTGAACGGTGTATGCATTGAATTCGTCGATCACAATGACGACGGAATCTTTATTTTCTTGGTTTGGATCTGGAACCGCATTGACGCTAGCTTCATTGCTCTTTTGGGCTGGTGTTCGAAAAACCTTTTGAATGCTGAAAGAAGCTGTAATCATAAAGAAAATGAGCAGCAAAAACGTGACGTCTACCATCGGCGTCATATCCATTTCGGTGTCGTCGCGATTTTTCTTTTTGGTAAAAGCGACGGACTCCTCTGGGGCGTGCTCATCTTCGGTTAGCGATGGAGGTTTCGGAGTGAAGCTCATGTACTCAGCCGTGCCAGCAGAGGGAGCTGTACTGCTGGCTACAGAAGCTAATTTAGTTTGAAGTTTCTCGGCGAGTTTAGCTTCTTTGGCAGCAGCGGCAATTTGTTCAAGCGTCGGCAAGACCACATTGCCTGAGCATACAGGGCAACGGATCGTCTTTCCCGCCATTCTGTCATTGGCGGCGCGAATCGAATTGCAGTGAGGACATTGAAAACGAATACTCATGTTGCGCTGACTGAACTTCCTGATTAGCTGGCTATCGGATTAAGTGATAGGGACTTTATGTGAATGGTGATAGGAAAAGTATTGAGTCTGTCTAGCACTGAAGGGCTACTGTTCTTGCACAGCGATATTGATCTCTTGACCATCCTCAAGCGCGGCTGAAACCGCTGTCCGAATGCGGGAGATATCACCTGTGCGAACCGAACCTTCCGCACGAATGACGACAAGTTTCAATCCCTCGTCCAAGCCCGCTTTTACATAGTCCTCGATTTGCTGAGCTTGTTCTTCTTTGTCGCTTGAAAAACTACTGCCATCTTTTCGCGAAATGTCGGCAGCATCACCTGGCCCGCGCTTCACGTTTAGGACAATCCACTGTTTGGATGCAATGCCCTCTCCATGCCGTGCTTTCGGCAGGTCGGTAACCTGTTGCGGTTGCATTTTTGAGGTAACCACAAAGAAGATCAGAAGTAGAAACACAATGTCTATCATGGGTGTAATGTCCAGTTCACTGTCGGGCTCTTTCCGCCCACCAGTCGTTACTGGAGGATCATCTTCCATCAATAGATCACTGGGGATGTCACTCATCTAAGATCTCTTACTTTTCGCAATTCGAAGGCTGGAAAATCGACAAGCATGAAATCGAAGAGCTACCTAGCTAACTTGGGGGTGGTTCGAGCCAAGCCAATTTTGTAGGCTTCCAAGAATCGTGTTAAGCCAGCCGCAACGAGTTCTTCCATGTGCTTGATACGGTTATTAATGCTTGCCATCGCGATCAGCAATGGAACTGTAATACTCAAGCCGATCAATGTCGTTTCCAAGGCGATACGAATATCAAGAGCGAGCTTGGTAGGCTCGACGGTGGTTGCCTCGGCCAAGGTAGCAAACGCACCCATCATACCAGCCACTGTTCCTAATAATCCCAACATCGGCGCGATCTTGATCACGGTGGAGACCCACGCAATGCGTTGATCTAGGTCAGCAATCACGTCCCGTTGAAATCGATCCATAATGAGCTGCCGAGTTTTGCTGTATCCCAGTTCGCGATTGTTTAATGCGAGAGTGATCATGGCTGGGAGAGCGCGTCCGTCGGTTTCGCAGCTTTGCAAAGCTGCATCGAAATCTCCCTGCAACAGTTGGGGTTCAATTTTATCTAAGAACTTGTCCTGCTCCTCTTCCGACTTAAAGCGCTTCGAATTCACACGATTCCAAACCAAGATTACGCAGACCGTACCCCAGAGTGCCGCTAATGCGAGGAACACATAATCGGCCCTGCCTAACAAGTCGTAAACCATATCCTTCGCTTCTTTCCACTGTAAACTAGAACTTCTGATCTGTAGTGATGTTGATAAGTATTCCTAACGCGAACAACGGCGGTCGCTGCGTTTACTTGCCTAGCCGCGGACGCATTTCTATCACAGTCCATTCGAAACCATTGTTGGTTGGACGTGATTCGAAAACTGTTTTGGCAATTTTCTTTACGGTATCGATACCTTTTCCCTTAGCGTACGTCAGTTCGATAACAGCCAAGCGATCTTCTAATTCCTTCGGTATGAATTTCATCAAGATTCGACCATCCGTACCGATACCCGCTTTTTGCAAAAGTTGACGATCGAATTGCAATAATGGTCCCGTTTTCCGCCAGACGAAATAGAGGCGTTTTTCTTGATCACCCTCGCCCGCTCGGCGTGTTGGTGCGCCGGCAAATCCCGAGGCATAATCGACTTGCTTAACACCACCGCCGGCAGCGGCCAATTCAATTTTGAAAAAATCAAGTTGTGATGAATAGCTGCCAAGATTCTTGGCGGCAAATTTCAATTCCCAGCGTTCAAAGCGTGGGATAATATCATCGCCTTCACCCAAAGGACCGGGAGGACGACTATCTCCCCTACCCTTTCCTTTAGACGTAGCCGCGGTGTTGGTTTCCAGTGAATCAAGTGAGGCTGCGACGTTGGTCACCGCGGACGTGACGGCCTCCAGGCTCTCGGCCAGCGTCGGTTCGGTCATTTCTTCGACTTCTTCCGAACCTGGGGGCTCAAGGTCACGGGCGAAGCCTTCAGCGTGATCGCCACGTCCAGCTACATTTTCCACCGGAACAAGTACAACCTCGCTGGGTGGCCAAGTAAAAGTGCGACTTAAGAAGATCAGCAACAGCATGAAAACGCCGACACCGACCAACACCACAAAAGACATCAACCACCCTGCAACCTTATCCACCAATTTGGTCTGAAGGGTGTCAATAAGTTTGGGTTTTTTAACCGGAGGTGAAGCGGTCGACATTCCGTAGTTCTTTATTTATTTCGAATGATGAGCAATAAGACAATTTGTTGAGTGTGATCGTCGCTGTCATACCGAGCAACGGGTAAACATTAGAACCTCAGTAATGGTCATTATGCTAAGACAGAGTGTATTAGCAGATAGACTCCTTTATGGGTCTAAGAACACATAGTCAGGCCGCAATGATAGGTACCATTTTTTCCAATTCTCAATCGCAGTTTTTTTGGCGGAATCATTGGCATCTTCAGGTAATACCATATCAAAGCGTCGGCTAACCAGCCGTAAGCCATCTTCAGCGTATTTCCATACGATCCGGTCTCCATCTCCCAAGGCATAGATCATTGCAGGCACGAAATCGAGATCGTCCGCTTGGGACAACAAGCGAGCAGCGACTCGCCGTTTTTTATAGTCTTCGCTTTGCAAGGCATTACCGTTTGAGAGTATGCGAGAGAGACGTGACAGCTGGGCTCGGCGAGTTTCGGGAACTGTAGATAACTTTAAGTTGTCCATCAGATTCTCTTCGCTGCTAGCTTTGGGATCGTCTTCCTCCATCATCTTCAGTAAGTCATCGATCGAAGCGGCACTTCCCTTGCCGACCACTTTGTCACCAACTTGACGCATCGCCGAGACATCTTTGGGTAAACCGTAACCGCCAAAGAGCAAGCCTTCATTGATATTGCCGATCGTTTTTTGTGTGCTGCGAATCAGGAATAGAATCGAAAAGGCAGTCGCTACCTGATTGGGTGCGTGATCGGGATGTTTACTACCCCAGGCCCCAGAGTTGTCTTGCAGTCTGCGGAGTTCCTCAACACCTTGGTTGTACCAAGCAGGACTTTTCTCCTGTTTGTTTCTGGCAACTTCTAGGAAACTCTCGTAGCGTTCTTGGGAATAACGCCAGTAGGTATACCAATCGCGAGAATCGAGTCGCGGTGGATTAGGGTTACCGATTTGAAAGTTAACTCCGCGCTCAATGGTTGGTTCGAGATCCGCGCGAGTCAAGGAACCTCCAGCACCGCCACTTCGGGTTTTCTCTTCTACGACCAGTCGGAGTGCAGCTGGTACACCATCATCGACCTGTTTCTTGCCGCGAGTACCAAATACTCGGAGAATGTCACCACCAATTAACAATGCTCCCAGACCAGCAGTGGCTAAGCTTTTCGTGCCCAGGCCCGGCAGTTGGTCGGTTGGCTGATAAGACCACGCACCGTCAGGCAGCTGGAAATGTCTCAACCAATTAATGGTTGCTTCAACATTTTCTGGCGGAGTTTGCACTCCTACTTCATTCATCGCCCACATCGCCAGTATTGCATATTGCGTTTGCGAGGTATCGCCAGCGGCGACATTCATGTAGCTAAATCCACCGTGTGGTTTTTGGGTTGCGACAAACCAATTTCTCAGCATCTCGATCTCAGGTTTGTATTTCTCCGGATCAACATCGCAGAGCAATAAAGCCGCCACTGCAGCAACGTATGTGATTTTATGGTCGAAGGCCTGAGTCTTCCCAAAAGAGTGTGCAATCTCGGTCGCTTTGGCAACGCCCGCTTTAACCAGTGGATGCTCTACATCTCCTCGAACCTTATGAATCGTGTAACCAACTAAAATGGTGCCACCATCCACAAATTCCCCATTGCTAATCGGCTCTCCCTTTTCCAGATAACTGATGCCACGGTCGACCATGTCGACTACGACTGGATGACTGGGACTGTACTGCGCTTCGGCTAGGCCGCTTGAGAGAAAGCAAACAGCCAAGCCAAAGGCAAGTTTGCAGAGGTTTTGCGCCATAATAGACCAGTCAGCAGCGAATCGCTCTGTTTTCTGGTTAGCTGGTGGAGCGGCTCCAACAACTACTTCACTTCCAGTGTCAAAACTCATTGCGCAACGCTCGACAGAAAGAGACACTTCGAACAAAAATTTGAAGTTACTAGTTAATCCGGAGGGCAAGACTTGCCAAAAGCCCCCAAGTCCTCGATTAAACCGCTACAAGCCACATTAGCCTACCGGATTACAACTTCATATACAAATCGATATCTGTTTGTTTGCGGAATCACCGCCGATGAGGCTCGAAGTGGAAACTAACAGAGCCAAGCAAGTTGGGAGAACAGTTGAATTACTCGTTTCCCATCTGCCGAAGACTAGTCACAACGGGGTTGCGGATCGAGGATGTCGCCACCTGCAGCGTCACATCCACTTCCGACAGGTAACAACTTGACGGAATAGCAGGAAAATAACACCGCCTGACTGGTCCCGAGGCGTGCTTTGCCCGAATGGGCGATTGACAGAACGCTCGCCAGGAATGACAATTCGAAACTTACTTGTCGCTTCGCGCGATCCTAGATCGCCTATTGCGATAGTTATTTCTTGCAGGCCCCCACCTTGGGGTGTTCTGTTGATGGGGTCAGGTAGCTCAGTAGGTAGAGCAATGGACTGAAAATCCATGTGTCGCCGGTTCGATCCCGGCCCTGACCACCTCTTCTCATCGATTCAAATCGATTTGTTCACCTGGATCATCAGTTCGTGCTGGATCCAACTCCCCTTCCGTAAGAGTCTCTGGCTCAAAGACCGTTTCGAGGTGACAACATCTCGTTTAACCCGTACGCCGATAGGCTAGGTCTGCTACCGCTTGGGTTGATACGTGCCGTTTGTTTCGGCAGGAAGGTGAAATCGTTTAACCCGTACGCCGATAGGCTAGGTCTGCTACCGCTTGGG
>JAUMAI010000737.1:0-12693 GCA_032116775.1 Pirellula sp.
GCTGCAGTACGGCGTACCTCTGGAAGTCTTGGTTAACAAGTTTAGCCATACACGCTTCGAGCCTATGGGCCACACCACCAACCCAGACATTCGAATTGCTAAGAGTGTTGTCGACTACATCTTCCGTTGGCTTGGTATCACCTTCTTGGCTGGCTATCGCGAAGCGAGCCTCGGCCAACTCAAGAGTCCTGAACCAACTCCAATCGCCGCTCCAGCTGCCGAGAAGAAACCTGCAACGGCTGAAGCAGCAAAGTCGCCGGTCAATGGCAACACAGCCGAAGTGGTATCGAGCGAATACCAAACTTCTGCTCGTTTCAATAACGACCGAATTGACTCCAGCATGCTGGAGCGAGCCGGTGCGGTAATGCTGGATAGCGGTGCTGGCCAAGGCCGTAGTGAACAATTTGCTCGTTTCCAAAGCGATGCCCCGAGCTGCGATAACTGCGGTTCGATCACCGTTCGCAATGGAAACTGCTACCTCTGCCACAATTGTGGTAACAGCATGGGATGTAGCTGAGCGAAAATAGATTGGCATTTTGGCTTCAGAACTCTTTGGATAGTCTCCTAAAAAGGAGTAATCCAAAGAGTTCATATCGCCAGAAAGCCAACTTGAGTACAAGGCAAACTGAGCTAAATTCTCCTCCAGAAATTGGCTTGCCAGGCTTAGCGTCGATCACATCGGCGCTAAGCTTTTTTTATGAAATCCATGCGGCAATTATGTTTCCAACATGGAATAACCGTAACCGCAGCGAACGCTGCCGGTTGATCGTGATCAGCCCGAAGTCGGGGGCAGGGTATGACTCTATCAGCCGACAACGCGAGTTGCGGTCTCTATCGACTGACCACACAGCCTCAATTTTTGCTGGACAATGAAAGAGAGCGGTGGCTTAAAGTGGTAGCCTAGAATCGCCGCGCTGTAACCGCGGTTAACACTTACGGCTGATCATGAATTGTGAAGGCGATAAGCCATCACTGCTGATGCTTGCCCGATGGTCGGCAATACCATCTCAGCGGGGCGAGCTCACCTTGCGATACGCTTCGACCTGATAAGGCCCAAGAAACATCAATAAAATGGCACCGGGCCGGCCATAACGCTCGAAGATATCCTGCATGTAGAATTCTTCACCCGGCCATGGATACACAAAGATGATAGAGAAATCATCCACTTGCATATCGTACTTGTCGTAGGCTGGTGGCGCATCGGCTTGTAGACAAACATAGGCGCGTCCCTTCTCCGCCAGACTTCGCGATCCTCGAGGCAGGAAATTACCCTGCCACAGCTCGACACTGACATCATGTCGTGAATGAAGTTTCTTCGCTTCATCTAGCAGTGGCATCTCCGCTTCTATACCGAAGGTATCAAAGCCTGCCAGGGAGGCGAGAGCGCCGATCACAGCAAACCCGCAGCCCCATTCACAAAAAATGTTGCCATCGACCAAGTCATTGCGTTTAAGAAAATCGATAGCTCCCCAAATCAAACGAAAATCTGAGGCGACGAATTGATGCACTTTATGTTGCTTGAATTGATCCCAAAAAGCTTCAATCTGCGCATCTGCATCTGCCAACAGATGCTCGACCTCTGATGGTAACTGGTCGACGTCGAACTCGATGGGGACTTCTCGTAGCGGCATACAAAACTACCAAGGTCGGGATGTAATCACGCCCGCCTCGGGACTGCTGGCTTGCGCGTAGAGTTTCTTCGGCATCCGTCCCGCCAAAAATGCTTTTCTGCCTGCTTCTGCGGCTGCTTTCATAGCTTCCGCCATAAGCACCGGGTAGCGAGCATAAGCTATCGCTGAATTCAGTAAGACGCCGTCAGCTCCTAACTCAAAGGCGACCGATACGTCACTTGCCGTACCGACTCCGGCATCCACGATGACAGGATACGTCGGATCATCACCTTTCAAACTCTCCAATATGATGCGGAGATTGTTGGGATTGAGGATCCCTTGACCGGATCCGATAGGACTTCCGGCTGGCATTACCGAAGTGGCTCCTGCATCCTTTAGGCGGCGGGCCACAATTGGATCATCACTCGTATACACTAATACCTGGAAGCCATCATCCACCAATAACTTACAGGCTTCCAGTGTCGCGATCGGATCGGGCAGTAATGTTTTTGAATCGCCGAGTACCTCAAGCTTTACCCAGTCAGCTCCAGGATTCTCGAGGGCCCTAAGGATTTCTCGCCCCAGTCTCGCCACCCGAACTGCATCGGCAGCGTTGTAGCAGCCTGCGGTATTAGGGAGCAACAAATAGCGATCTGGATCAATGAACTCTAATAGATTTTTACCTTGCCTGTCGTAAAGCCGTTCTCGGCGCACAGCGACCGTCACACATTGGGAACCAGAAGCTGCCAACGAATCCCGCATCAGTTCGGGCGTATCAAACCGCCCTGAACCAACAATAAGCCGACTAGCGAGCTCATACTTACCCAGCTTGAGCGGACCATCGGGAAGTGGTGCCGCAGCATTGCCTGCTGTGGCCTGAGCGGGTTGATTCATAAAAATCTTTCGTCTCACACGAACCAAAAGTGCTTTTAACCGCCACCGACCAAGGTGACAACTTCCAGCACATCGCGCGACTGCAAGATACGCTGATCGCGCTGATTGCGAGGAACGATCTCGCCATTGAGTTCAACGGCCACAAAGCGACTGTTAATTTCAGCCTGCTTAAGTAGCTGCTCAAGGGACACGCCGGCATCGACTTGCCGGTCGTGACCATTGAAAACAATTGTAATTTGTTGGCTCATCACCAAATCCGACAAATGAGATTATTCTTTTTCAAATGCCGAGTCGAAAGCACGATTGCTTGGACGGAAATCCAAACGCTTCACGAAACTAGCAGCTTCACGAGCGCCGAATTCGCGTTCCATACCGCTATCTTCCCACTCGACAGACAGCGGACCTTGGTAGCCGATATCGTTAAGGGCTCGTACGATTTCTTCAAAGTTAACAGCACCACGACCAGGACTGCGGAAGTCCCAGCCACGACGTGGATCACCGAAGTTCAAGTGGCTGGCCAAAATACCAGTCTTGCCATTGAGCTTGGTGATCGCATCTTTAACATGGACGTGATAGATACGATCTGGAAATGCGCGAATGAATTCAACCGGATCGATACCTTGCCACAACAAGTGAGAGGGATCGAAGTTAAATCCAAATTCCTCTCGGTGATCGAGAGCTTCCAAAGCGCGTTGAGCCGAGTAAATATCAAAGGCAATTTCCGTTGGATGAACTTCCAACGCAAACTTCACACCGCACTCTCCAAAGACATCCAAGATTGGATTAAAGCGTTCAGCCAATAACTTATAGCCATCATCAATCATCTTTTGTGGCACAGGTGGAAATGAGTAGTTCAAATGCCAAATGCTTGAACCAGTAAATCCATTAACCACCCCAACACCAAACTTCTGTGCAGCTCGTGCGGTCTGTTTGAGCTCTTCGATCGCTCGCTTATTCACACCAGCTGGATCGCCATCTCCCCAGACATAAGGAGGCAAGATTGCTTTGTGGCGGGAATCAATTAAATCCAAGACGGCTTGTCCAACAAGATGGGCGCTGATGGCATGGCACTGAAGTTCGTACTTCTCCAATTGCTCTCGCTTAGCAGCGCAGTATCCATCCTCTTTGACAGCGCGATCCACTTCAAAATGATCGCCCCAACAAGCTAGCTCGATTCCGTCGTATCCGAAATCTTTGGTCATTCGCGCCATCTGTTCGAGCGGCAAATCGGCCCACTGTCCGGTGAATAGAGTGACGGGTCGTCCCATGGAGAGGTCTCCTTAGAAAAGGGTTGGAGCATCAGTAAAAAGCTAATCTTGAACGATACGTTTCGTCTTGAGTAGTCCCCGAAGGCCTCAGAGACGCTTATCCGAGGGGAAGAGTCCGTAGAAAATCGCGCCACCACGCCACTAGGCCCCTTAAGGCGGGGAAACTTGCGATTCTATCCGGCTGGTAAAACCGCAAATTCAACCTAACTGGTCGCTTCCCCAAACGCCCACACCCCTTAGACGTAATTTGGGGTTGGGGGACGGTAGTGGCTTAAATCGATCGACTTAAACCAGTTGATCGTTTTCTGTAAGCCTTCTTGCAATGGCACCTTCGGCTGCCAATTTAGTTTCTCTTTGGCCAGGGTAATATCTGGGCGGCGGCGAGTAGGGTCGTCCTGAGGAAGAGGTCGATGGACAATTTTGCCGACCGCACCCGTTTGCTTGATCACCATCTCCGCCAACTCACCAATCGTAAACTCGCCTGGGTTTCCGATGTTAACTGGACCGGTAAATGAATCAGGCGCATTCATGGTCCGGATAATACCCTCGACCAAATCATCGCGATAACAAAACGATCGAGTTTGCGAACCATCACCGAAGATCGTGATATCCTTCCCGGTGATCGCTTGGCGAATAAAATTTGAGACAACTCTGCCGTCGTAAGGATGCATTCGCGGTCCGTACGTATTAAAGATACGGACGATTCGAATGTTGACTTTGTTTTGGCGGTGATAGTCCATAAACAATGTTTCGGCGACCCGCTTACCTTCATCGTAACAAGCTCTAGGCCCAATCGGATTGACGCAGCCTCGATAACTTTCGGGCTGAGGATGGACTTCCGGATCGCCATAAATCTCACTGGTAGACGCGAGCAAGATTTTGGCACCGCATCGCTTAGCCATTCCCAACATATTGATGGAACCCATCACCGATGTCTTGATCGTCTTGATGGCATTGAACTGATAATGGCCCGGAGCAGCTGGACAAGCCATGTGATAAACCTGATCCACTTCAAGAAAGATCGGTAGGGTCACGTCATGCCGGATCAGTTCGAAATTCGACTTCCCTAATAAATGCACAATATTCGATTTTTGACTGGTAAAAAAATTATCCAGACAAATCACATCATGACCTTCTTCCACCAATCGCTCACAAATATGCGAGCCCAGGAAACCTGCACCACCTGTCACCAAGATACGCTTAATCTCGGCCATGTTTACATCCTTTTTTCGGAGCTTCCATTCGACTTGTGCTTATAAGAGTTCAGCACTTCCCAATATTTATCACTTGATCCCTGTTATATCTACAGGGAGAAAATCAGCTCAGTGGATGCATGCCAGGGGAACAGTCATCAACTAGCTCAATTCAATACAGCATCAACGGTAAGAGAATTTCTCTTATTTCCACGACCACGTGACGCTTTTACATCCAAGGCCACTTCTAAGTTGCGCATCTCACTAACGTACCATGACTCAACAGGCGGGAAAAGCTCCTCAGCTCCACCCAAACAGTGAGCTAATACTAATAATCGTGAGCACTACAGCCTTCTCAAACCATCTTCGGTCATAGGATTTGGAATATCGATATCGATTTGGTCAATTCGCTGCAATGTTTCCTTATCCAAAATCAGATCAGCCGCTTTTAAACTTTCATTTAATTGCGCCACCGTAGTCGCTCCAATAATCGTTGACGCAACAAAATCATGCTGTTTGCTCCAGGCGACCGACAGAGTCACCACGGATATCCCTAAATCCGCCGCAATTTCGCTAACTCGCCGCGCAGTCTCTACGGTCCGCTGATTTACAAAGCGAGCGGCCATGGCTTTCTGCCGTGGAGCACCATGATGAATATATTCATAGAACCGTGAGCCTAAGGGAGCTCCAGCCTGGTACTTACCACTCAGCACACCACCACCGAGCGGTGAATATGGCAAGAGACTAACCGACTCACGTCGACAAACCTGAGCGAGCTCGCTCTCACAGCGTCGATTTATCAGACTAAAATTGTTTTGCACGGTTACATACCGAGCCGTCCCATGCTTCTCGGCTGACCATAAACTCTTCATCAATCCCCAACTCGTCTCGTTCGAGCAGCCGATCGCGCGGACCTTGCCTTGATCAATGAGTCGACTCAACGCACCTAAAACCTCTTCATAGGGCATCCCATGATCGGGCCAATGCGTTTGATACAAATCGATGTAGTCCGTTCCGAGGCGCTGTAAACTCCCCTCAACGGCCAACGATATTTGCCGAGCATCGAGAGCCGTCTTGCCATGCCGAATCGGTGGCGTAAACCAGCCATGTCCTGGGCCGGCAATCTTCGTGGCCAAAATTAGCGAATCGCGAGGCTTTTCGCGCAACCAAGCCCCCACAATCTCTTCGGTACGTCCAGCCCATTCCGCTTTGGGAGGCACCGGATACAGTTCAGCCAAATCGAAAAAATCAACGCCGCATTCCACAGCGCGATCCATCATTCGAAATGACTCAGACTGATCTGCCTGAGACCCAAAAGTCATTGTTCCTAGACAAATGTCCGAGACAGTGATACCGCTGTTACCTAACCGACGACGTTGCATCTTTATTCCACACTGCCCTTCAAACTATGCGAACTCCCCTGGTTACGCTCTCGGGAAGTCTTGGCACAGGTCCCTTTTCTCCAGACCATCAGTTCTTACAACATGGCGCAATTTGCCGCCCAGAAAAAGCCCACTTCACCCCAAGGGCACTCCCAAGCTCATCGCTCCGCATTTCCACTGAGTTGGGATTACCCCCTTGCAACTCTCCCTGTCACAAATCTACCTGCCACCGCCTCTCAGCGAGATATCCTAACAACCCCTGAAAATGATGCGAAATTATTCTCAAGACTACTAAGCTTTTTTACATTAACCACAGGTACCTGCAACCGCTTTCCCCCAGATCGATCACAACTTGTTACAATACCTCTCCTTGACGTCTTAAAGCTGTGACATCTTAAAGCTGTGACTGCGTCTGGTTTTTCGAGAACCATAACCTGGGAGCTCCCATCATGCATTTTTCGCCACTGAGCTATTTAGCTTGCTTCCGACTTACGACTTCCTTTCTTTGTTTCGCTCTCCTTTTATCGACAACAGTGGTTATGGCCCAGAACCCAACCAACCAGCATTACGAAGTACGCACCTATTTAGGTGTCGATGTGGCGCGACTGGGCGAATTGGATAACTATCTTGAAAAGGGATTGGTACCCGCACTGAATCGATTGGGACATACACCAGTAGGCGTGCTATCCGAAACCAATCCGGTGGAAGGCAAGACATCGGTTTACGTCTTTATTCCACTTAAAAGCGCCGGCGACCTTACGGAACTCCAGAAATCACTAGCAGCTGATGCTGAATACTTAAAAGCAGCTGAACCCCACAGCAAAGTCGATCCTAAAAATCCTTTGTTCGCCAGAATTCGCAGCGAACTGTTGGTTGCCTTTGACTGCTGGCCAAAACTTGCTGTCCCCAAGCAGTTTGCCGAAAAGAAAGACCGGCTCTTTGAACTTCGCGTCTACGAAAGCGCTACCGAAGAACGTGGACACAAAAAGGTGACTATGTTCAACAACGGTGAAGTCCCCATCTTTTTAGACTGTGGAATCAGTCCTGTATTTTTTGGTCAAGCGATTATCGGTGACAAAACTCCCAATCTCACTTACATGACTGTCTATGATGATTCTGCATCTCGGGATGCCTCTTGGAAAAAGTTTATTGCTCATCCAGACTGGAAGAAATTGAGCTCTGACCCACAATACCAGAACACCGTATCCAAGATTCACAAGCTAGATCTTTCACCTCGTCCCTACTCCCAATTCTAAGCGTTTATCCTATGCTCGAACTTTACGATCAAATCCAAGAAGCATGTGCATTTATTCGCCAGCAGTGGAACCATGACCCACACGCAGGGATCATTCTCGGAACGGGACTGGGAACACTGGTTGAACAGATCGAAGTAGAGGCGATGATCGATTACGATCAAATCCCTCACTTCCCTCGATCAACCGTCATCAGCCATCGCGGCCGCTTGGTATGCGGCAAATTGCGTGGACTACCCGTGATGGTTATGGAAGGGCGCTTTCATATGTATGAAGGCTACCCTCTGAAGAAGATTACCTTACCGGTTCGGGTCATGAAGCACATGGGAGCCCAACTTCTTGTTGTCTCCAACGCTTGTGGTGGAATGAACCCTTACTTCAAGTGTGGCGATATTATGTTGATCGAGGACCATGTCAATTTGATGGGCGATAACCCCTTGATTGGCATCAACGATGATCGCTTGGGCCCACGCTTTCCTGACATGTGCGAGCCTTACGATTTGCACTTGATCGATACCGCTCTAGGTATTGCTCGGCAGCAGGACATTGTGGCACACAAAGGTGTGTTCGTCGCAGTTGCAGGCCCTAACCTTGAAACACGTGCCGAATATCGATTCCTACGTGCCATCGGCTGCGATGCTGTAGGAATGTCAACGGTTCCCGAGGTTATTGTGGCAGTGCACAGTGGCATGCGTGTCATTGGCTTCTCTGTCATCACCGATATGTGCTTGCCTGACGCACTCGAGCCAGCCGATGTTGCCAGAATCATTGCAACCGCAACCGCAGCTGAACCAAAACTGCGAACACTCGTCTGTGGTGTTCTCGATTATGAAAAAGCTCGTTTGGGAAAAGCTTAAAGGAAGATGAAGGATCGAATTGCTGAAGCGTGTCGCAGGATCCGCCAAGAACGCATGCTGTTCCCTGAAGTAGCGATAATTCTAGGGAGCGGTCTTGGTGGCTTGGCGGATCAAATCGAGCATGCGACGCGTATCCCATACGCGACTATCCCACATTTCGCACGCACCTCGGCTGCTGGTCATGCTGGAAATTTGGTGCTTGGATTCTTGTCCGGTGTTCCCGTGGTCGCTATGCAAGGCCGACTACATCGCTACGAAGGCTTTAGTTGCGATGAAGTCTGCTTTCCGCTGCGCTGCATGCAGCAGCTTGGCGCACAAACATTAATTGTTTCCAACGCCAGCGGAGGAGTAAATCCAAGATATAGCAGTGGCGATTTGGTGGTGATCGATCAACACCTTAATTTTCTTGGTCAACCATCCAGCCCTGTTGCTGGGACCTCGATCGTGCAGGAGCCAAAACCAGCAACATCAACCATCGCCGGAATTGGCAACCCAGATGTTATCAACGCTGCCTATCTAAGACGCTCAGCGGAGGTTTATCATCGAGGCTTAATTGAGCGTGCTCACGATCATGCGCGAAGAGGTGGCTTCACACTGCATCAAGGAACCTATCTCGCTACCCTTGGCCCTACGTATGAAACACGATCCGAGTACCGTTTCTTTCGCACTGCAGGAGCTGATGTGGTTGGTATGAGCACTGTTCCTGAAGTGCTCTGCGCTGCACAACTGGGCATGCGAATCTTGGCCTTCTCCGTTGTAACCAATGTCGCTTTACCTGATCGATCGACATCCACCAATCATATGGAAGTGATAAGCTGGAGTGAGATCGCCTCCTCCAAACTGAGACATTTGGTTTGCGGTTTACTGCAAGAACTCGCTGGCCCAGCCGACTAAGCTTTTCCAGGCTCTGACTACAGGCGATCGAAAGAGTTTTAGTGTGGCAACTTACGGCTGACGGCTGAACAAATCGCGCAGCAACATCTTGCCTAAGAACAGAAAGTTCTTCGTGTACCGAGGCACTAGCCGCTTTGGTTCACTCAATGCGCGATAGAGCCACTCAAGCCCAGTACGTTGAAACAATTTCGGAGCGCGTCTTACGCGTCCGATGACGAAATCAAACGATGCTCCAACCTGAATCATCATGGGAGCATTGATTTGCCGATAATGATCGAGAACCCAAACCTCTCCTTTCGGTTGTCCTAATGCGACTAAAACAATATCAGGTTTAGAGTCTCTTATTTGCGCGATCATCTGTGACTCCTCTTCCGGACCAAGCTGCCGAAATGGAGGTGTACAACAACCGGCGATCTCTAGACCTGGGTAGAGTTGCTCCAACCTTTCTGCCGCTTCTTGAGCAACACCATCTGCTGCCCCGAAGAGATACAATCGATAGCCGCGTGAGGCAGCTAAATGAGCGAGTTCGTAAATCAGATCAGCACCTGTAACGCGTTCTGGCAAACGATTCCTTCCCAGCCATGACCGCCACACGATCGGCATACCGTCCGCCAAAATCATACTCGCCTTGTGGGTCACCTCAGCAATTCGCGGATGCTCATGATGAAGCATCGCATAATGAAGATTCGCCGTGACCGTAAATCCACCCACTCCGCCAGAACGTTTAACGGAAGTAATCCAGTCATCGATAAACCTCAGACATGAGGACATAGTCACCCTAGCGAAAGGAATCCCCCAAACCTTTACTTTTTCGAGTGGAATTGCGGCCTGACTGGGACCATTATCCTGTTGCCGAACATCAGCCGGTGGATTGTGCGTTACAATAGGCAGCGCAGGGATTGTCCAACTAGCTACACTATCGGACGATGAATAACTATTATTCTGGCTCACAGTTAGATCGCTTTTGGTGTGGTCACTTGGGAATGGATCGTTCGAATCGATCGACGATGATAAGCCGCCGTAACACGGGAGCTGCCATTGACACTGTTCGAGATTTCAAACAGTCCTATGTCTTATTTACGTTATTGAGAGCTAACAACAGCTGCTGGAAATTGCATGGTTGTTAATTTGCGCTCGATACCCAAGCGATAAAGAGAAGGCATTTGTCGATTATAACGATTAGGTGGGAGTGACAGGATGGCCAAACAAGTAGTTGTGATAGCGGTGGAAGGGCTTGGCACCCAACTGTTGTCGCCTTATGGCAATAGCTGGTCTGGTACCAAAGCACTTAGCTCCATCGCTGCCAACAGTATTGTGGCTAACCAATTTTGGCTGGAATCACTTCATCCGAACCAGTATTACGCGAAACTTTTAGGAGTCTGCGACGGAAATGCAAACCTGCTGCCCGATCGAATTGGTCAGCCTGCTCTCCAAATGAAATGGCTTTGCGATCGCGTTGCTGCGTTGCCTCCCGCATCGGTGAATATTCCATGGGAAAGGCGTGAACCACAACCCAATCGAGGCGAAGAAATACTTGATACCGCGTTGGGACAACAGTTTGAGTCAGTGCTTCGATGGTTTGCTAACGCGTCCGATACTGACGACCAGTTGTTATGGGTGCATAGCGGTGGCCTAGCACACCCTTGGGATGCACCTCAGGAACTTCGCGAGTCCTTTCGCGAAGAAGAAGATATTGAGGCCGCTCTCGGGATCGAGACTCCCGAACTTTACCTTGATGCCGATTCAGATCCCGACATAGCGACAGCCTGGTCGCAGGCTGCAGCAGCCCAGATCGTATTGTTAGACCAGTGTCTGTATGCGATCAACGAGGCAATCGAGGAGCGCGGCTGGCAAGATAGCTGCTTGCTCATCATCACCAGCCTTGGTGGCTATGCACTAGGAGAGCATCAATATATAGGCTGGCAACAGCGTGACCTTTGGAGTGAAACACTTCGAGTCCCTTGTATCCTCCGTCCTGGTCGGCAATTACCAATCACCTTGCATCGCCATGAACTTTATCAACCTATCGCTCTGATCCCGACAATACGCACCTGGTTGGCTGAACAAGTGATTGACCCAACATCCAACGCTACTAGCGGAGATTGTGGCCTGCTGGATTTCGGTGGTCCAATGCTGCCGGAAAACTGGCCGGTCAATAGGTCGCTTGCTGTCGCTCGCGATGGGGACAAAACTCTAGTTGCAATGCCTCATTGGTTATTTCGGCAAACGGAATTAGAAGGAAGCTGGCAGATCTTCATGCAGCCTGATGACCATTGGTGCATCAATGATATATCCACGCGAGTCCCTGACATCTTAGAAGCTTGGCTGGAGTACTGGCCCCAACTCCATAATTCACTCATTTCCGGCAACGATTCCGCTATTCCAACATTGCCTAAAATACTCATTGAACGCAGCTACTGAGTAATACTCCACCTGCGCGTAGTTTTATCCAAAATCGGTTGACTAGAATCATGTATGAGCTTTTTCCCAAAATCAATCTCAAGCCTAAACGTGCCATAAGAGGCATGTCGGCAGTCTTACTTCCTTATCAGAACGATGGCCGCATCGCATGGAATGAATTTGAACATCATTTGGAACGTACTTTTCAAAATGGACTCGTTCCCGCTGTCAACATGGATACCGGCTTTGGAAATTTACTGAGCGATGAAGAAAAGCTCACGGTGCTCAGTTTAACTTACAAGATGGCAGCTGGTCGGGATTTTGTGGCTGGCGTTTTTATTGGTGATCAACCTGGCGATGAACTGAATGCACAGGCCTATCTCACTAGGATCGAACCCATTCTGCAGCATTCAGCTATTCCAATCCTTTTCCCTTCCTACGGTGTGGCATCGAGTCAAGAGAGCCAGTTGTTTGAGTTTTTCGAGACCATCGCTCGGTATGCGCCACGATTTCTCGGATTTGAACTTGGATCGATGTTCGTTCCCTGTGGCCGAATTTTCTCACTCAGCTTCTTTGAACGTTTGTTGAGCATTCCCGCATGCATTGGCCTAAAACACAGTTCTCTGAATCGAAGCCAGGAATGGGAACGGCTGGCAATTCGTGATCGTGTTCGCCCTGAATTTATGGTACTGACCGGGAATGATTTGGCGATCGACATGGTGATGTACGGCAGCGACTACTTGTTAGGCCTCAGCACATTCGCGCCCGATTGGTTTGCCTTGCGCGACCATTGGTGGCAGCAGGGGGATTCGCGATTTATGACTCTTAATGACATGCTCCAATACTTAGGACAATATACTTTTCGAAAACCGGTACCTGCCTATAAGCATTCCGCAGCCCAATTCCTACAAATCCGTGGTTGGCTGTCTACCGATAATATTC
>JAUMAI010000738.1:0-3503 GCA_032116775.1 Pirellula sp.
GTGTCACGAAATCCGTTTCGCTGAACAAGTTTGTCGAACAAGTCTCGAACTTCTTTCGGCAATGGCTTGCTGATCTGCTGGACGGCTTTATAAATCCCTTGCATCCATTGAGCTATCTTCTTGAACAGACTTTCCAGTTCTGGCGTTGCGTTCTTTGGTGCCTTACCTTCGAACCAGTAACGCTCCCACATCTTGGCGAATCGTTCTTCGTTTTCAACCTCCCATACACCATTTTTGACTCCAACCTCTTTCTCAAGCATCGAGATCTCATCGTCAGTGATGTTGGCTCGCTTGCTCTGTGGGACGTCGCGATTAAGCAGGAACCGCCGCATTGGGTGTGCGATCTCGTGAATGAACGTTGACACGTCCGCTTTGTCGGTTGCGCCAATGATCGCTCTGGTTGCGCTGATAAACGATGTCCAGCCTTTGACGTTGCCGCCTTGCGTCTGGTTCTGCATCAAGATGTTGGGATTGTTCGGGTCGAACGTTCCTTGGTTGCCGATAGAGGACTTGATCTGAGTGGAATCAAAAGCGACATAGCTGTCCTTGCCAGCGTCTTCAATTAAATTCTTGTAGACAATGCCATCGTAGCCTGCGTCTTTTGCCGCCTTGTATGACCCCTGCTTTCTGGCTATGCCTATATCTGCACCAGGAACTCGACCTTTTATTATTGCGCTGAGCAACGACGCTTCGTCATTAGCTTCTGAATTCTCAAGTCTTATCGGGTTCTCTATCTTCAAATAAACTGGATAGATTTGACCTCTCTTGCCTCGCATCGACAACCTGTCGTTTGCCGCTCGCGTTGTGCCAAAGTGCATTCCGCTAAAAAACTCAGAAAATGGTTCGGCGGGAGTGCCGTGATATACGACAAGAGGGTTTCCTTTTTTATCAACAACTTTACTGTCGCCAAACCATTTCTTGAACTCGGGAGTGTCGGTTTGTAACGCTCTCTGATTTAGCGACTTCTCTGGAACCTGCGACCCAAACGGCGTAAAGCCAATCTTGTCCAGCAACCCAAGCCGATCAATGATATCGATACCAGCTTCAATTTGATCTTCGGATAGCAACTTACCAAACGCCGCTTTAGCGACAGTCGCAGCTTGCTCCTTAGTCACGCCTGGCACTCCAAGGACGTCACCAATCGGGCGAACGCCCTCGAAGCCAGCCGTTTTCGCTGCAAGCCCCAGCATCCCTGCAATCTCGCGTGTTCGACGTTCCCCGACTGTCTTGACCGAATAGGCTACCAGTTGATCGAACGTCTTGATGCCAGCGTCTTCCGCTGCCCAAGCGATATCAAAAGCTTGTACCTGAGTGGACGGGTTGACGTCATCGGTTTGGTAGAGCGTTTCTGGAATATCAGTGATCTTTTTAGCAAGATCTTGCTTTGCCTCAGCATTACCATCCTCTTTGATTCGTCTCGCAAGCTTTTTAGATTCATTGTTTGCCTGAAGAGAAGCAATTGACATGATTGCTTCCAATACAGCGTCTTGCTGCGACGAATTGGTGATGATCATTTCCATGCGACCACCGATCGAGACGAACTCCATTGGCGATGAAGCTTTGAGAATCGCAGGGTTAAGCGTGTACTTTCCTCCTCGAGACTTTGCCTTTGGAGCCCGAATAGCCAACTGATTACCGACCATCATCAAGTTCAATGCCTTATCAGGAGTTACTAGATACCCTCCTGATGACATGAATTCACGAGCTTGAGCAACAGTGTCCAGCACGACTGGTCTAGCTTCTTGCCATTTATCGATCTTGAACGATCTCGGCATCAAAACACCACGGCGAACTGCTCCGCTCGAGTCAGTAAAGAAAGTTACTTTTCCACCAGACTTACCCAACTGGGAGTACGCAGCCAAGATGTTCCCAACGCCAACGTACCGCATTTCAGTCGGAGAAGAATCCGTCTCGCTGAATTCTCTAAGGCTTGTTTCGTTCATCAGCTCCATGTTGGTCAGGAACTCACGGTAGTTGCTGCTAGCATCCTCACTCTGATCGCCAGTTCGACTTAATGTGGTTTTGGCAATTCGGTCAGGACTTGCTATCGCGACATCGATAGTCCATTTTGAAGCAGTCAGAGGGTTTCCGCCTTTGCTTCTCTTTGCGCGAATCACAAAACCAGGAGCGATGTCCTGGAGCGATCCGTCTGCGTTCCTGTCGTAAACAGAAACAGATGTTCCCGGCGTGTGTGCCGTGAGGCGAGTCCTTAGATTCTTCAACTGCTGGTTTCCAGTTACGAAAAAGCCAGCCTTTGCGATTTTTGCTTCTTCTTCGCTCATTCCCTTTGTTTGCGCAGCGACGTAATCTTCAAATGCGTCCTTCGCATCGCTTATCGTGGAATTTAACCACTCGCTAACAACTGTTTTTGAAAAAGGCTTCCCGTAGAATTTTGTTACCGCATCAGTAATTTCTTCTGTCGTCATTGGCGTTCCAGGCTTGTTCGCCCGAACCATTTCAACTGACGCTGGTTGCGAAAACGCATTGTCCGACGAAGAGTCACCTTCGAAGATGACAGTTGACTCAATCGTCTTTGCTTGAAGGTCCAGTGTTGACGCAACCAAAGGATTCTTGCCTATTCGATTCAGTTCATTAACCAGCTCGTCGTAAGCCTCTACCACTGAATCCCAAAATTGCTGCTGCTCAGCAACTGGTCGCAATGCCATGCGTCCGCTGGCTTTCTTCGCTATACCGAAGTTTCGCTTGGGGGTTCCATTGCTTTTTAGTTGAACCAGTTGACCTAGTTTAAAATCTAACTCCAGGTTGTCGGCAAGATACTCCGCAACGATTTGATCGCCAAGAATGTTGATGACATCAGGAACTTCGAAACTTACGGAGCCTTTAGCGCTCGCAGTCACGTTCGCGTTGAGACTTGCAAGCTTCTTAACCAAAACACTTGCGGGGCGAATCTCAGCAGGAGCGTCCGTCATCATCAATGTGAACCGTGGAAGCACCACTTGACCAGTTCGGTGAACGCGACCCAATGCCTGCATGAACGTATCGATATTTCTGGCCGGTTGCCCAATAATCATGTGGCGAGGCTTTTGATTCGCAAACTTCTCAGATGCGTGCATTGATATGCCAGTCGATCCAGACTGATTGATAAGAACTGCATCTAGCGTTCCGTCGTTAAACCTGGAAACCGTCGCTGTCCTTCCTCCCGATCCAGACTCTTCGTCGAGACGTTTACCAAGACGAACAAGCCCATCATTGCCATAATCAAGAACAATTTGCCTGCCTGTAATTTCCCCAATTGAATATCCAGCGTCCGAAACCATCTTTCGAATCCAGTCGATTGGAGAGGCTGGTATTTTTTCGCTGAACGAATCAATCATGCTCATTGATCTTTCGTACGCGGCAACACCCGCTGGTCCAAGTTGCTCGTCCGTGAGTCTTATCCTCACGACCGTTTCAGCGTCATCAACGTCCTCTCTCATCGTGTACTCTCGACTTCGCTCCAAATACCTTCGAAGCAAATCACGGTACGAAAAGTCGATAACTTC
>JAUMAI010000738.1:3513-7131 GCA_032116775.1 Pirellula sp.
ACTGTCGACGTAAATTACTGGCGACTCGCCGTTTTTAATGGATGCAATGGTCTCTTCTGCAATCGAATCCGCCTTAACAGCAAGCAACATCTGATCCACAAGATTATGCAATATTGACGAGAACGAAGTAGACTCCACTCCCGCTTGACCTGTCGCCTCTGTGTCTCGTATTGCTCCACCGCTTGATGTTATCTCATCTGCAATCTCCTCGATGGCTGATTGCGCATAGCCATCCATGGTGTTGATTGCTTCAAAGATCGATGAAATCTTATCAAGCTTGGCAAGATCAACAGCTACGGTTTTAGGCTCAAAAGAAACACCATCAAACGAGCGTTCTCTACGAAGGTACATTCCGGACTCTACCAGTTGTTCCGATACAACTTGCTGTAGTGGGACACCACCCTCGGCAATCGCCTCAGACAACTTCCCTGCATCGTTATCAGTGGCAGCGGTCATTCCAGTGCGAGCGTAAAGCCCCATCGTTTGCGGTCGTTTTGCATAAGTAGCTGACGAAAAATAAACACCAGCAGAATCAGAAATCAAGTCTCGAATGATCTCTGCGCGAGTGATAGTAGCTTCTTGACCGCTGCTTCTCTTGTCGCTGTTGGCGGTTGGATCACTATCCTCTCCGCCGCCTGCATTGTGGCTTTCATCCAAAATGTAAAACGATCTAGGAGATATCGTTTTCAGCAACATTGATCTTTCAGGTGCAAGCTGTCGCACTGGCTGCAATTGGCTGTACGTTGTGAATATGGCATCGTACCGAACTGTCTCGGTAGTCTTTTTCTTACCTCTCCCTATAGACTTCTCGACAGATAGGTTTTTTCCTTGCTGAATACTTGCCACGGCGCTATTCAAATTGTTTTTTGCAGCATTTGGAGATTGCTTGAGTTCGCGACCATCTGGTAAAGGAACGACGTTCTTGCCTGAAAGCGAGTTTGTCATCAACACATTGAATGGGTTTTCTTCTGTGCTGCGTCCAATGTCGATGATGTCTCGCATCATGTCGGCGTAAAGCGTAGGTTTCTCAGTGATGAACACAGGAACCAACCCTTGACGGTTCGCGTAGATCATCATTGCTGCAACGACACGACCTTTACCAACTCCAGTTTGATCTCCAAGGATGAAAGCGCCACCTTCCTTATGTCTGGCGATCGCCAACGCTACAGCGTCAGCCTGCTCAGCCGAAAACGCTTCCTCCATTTCTTTGGCGGTGTAACCAAGTTCGCTTGCAACAAATTCGTCAATGTCGCCATAAAGTTCGGCTACAGAATCAAGTGACTTTCCAACAGCAGACTGATGATTACGAGGGATAAGCGTGTCAACGCTTTGGTTTCTCGATCCAGGAGAGTAAGAGACTTGATAATCTGTTTCCGCAGTCTCGTCAGGCTTTAAGCGATCGCCGCGACTAGATCCACTGGGCTTATTAACATCTCGCTGTCCTCGATTGTCTTTTTCGGATCGATCGCCATCGGCTTTTCCAGCCACTGTCCGCTCTGCATCAGTCGCGTTTGCAACTCCAGGCTGTTCATTAGGTTGCCCCAGTCCTTTAGGTCCAGGCTTTCGCCCGTTTGATTTTCCCACTCCTCCGCTAGTAGGTTTTGTGGATACTGCTTCTGCATTTCCCGAAGTCGTGTTTGCATTGCTGCTTTCCACCTCCCCGGCGTCAGTTCCTTTGTTTCCTCTTGTATCGGCACTGCCAATGCTGTCGACGGGCCGTAATTTGCCATCTTTCAATTCCTCCCACGTTCGAATGACTTGGGGAATACCCCCGCCAGTTATGTTGTAAGGTTTAGGTCGCTGGCTCTTACCTTTACCATCCACCACAATCACATCGACCGGAAACGTTGCACCTTGACGCGAATACAGATCGCCATGCACCGTGAAATGGTCGACTACATTGTAATTATCGTAAACAGCATCGTAGAACTGCTTACCTTTGAGATAAGCCGATCCTCTCTGGCTGTCGTTTTTAGGTTCTGACTTCTCGAACCCCTTTGCGCCAATGATGATTGCAGCTTTCCCGTCATCAGGAATATCTTTCAAGGCTTGAAGCGTAATAGCGTGATCAACCTTGTCCGTCCTGACGCCTGAGATCCTCCACCACTTTAGCTTGCCGTTTTCGTCTTCAACGGGACTGAACGGAGGGTTTATCACTAAAGCGTCAATTGGCTTGCCGATCGAGAAGCTAGTTGCGTCCTCGTTTGTCGTTTCAATCCCTTGACCCCTTAGCGACTCAGCACGCTCAAGGTTCAGTTCATTAGCGTATCGTTCGCCTCCAACGATAAGAAGCATCCCGTTTCCAGCAGATGAATCGTAAACAGTGTCGGCAGGCGTTATGCCAGCTCTACGGTTGACTACGAACGCAAGCGGCGCTGGAGTGCTGTATGCCTGCTCTTTCATTGATGTGCTTGTTCTTGTTCCAAGGTTTGGCTGTCTTTTGTAAAGATCCACGAGTTGATCGTAAATCGCTTCATCTGACTGTTTGCTCTGCGCAATATCGCGAGCAACTCGAACGACACCTATCTCAACAGCTTCATCGATATCCTTAATCGCAGAGGTTCCGTCTTTTGGCATTCCGCCAATCAATTCCGCAGCTTCTTTCCTGGCGTCAGTGATTCGAGGGTAAGACGCACCGTCAGAAAGTCGTTTAGCGAAATGCTTCCCTAGCTCTACTCGGTTTGGCTTTTCGATCGTCCCATAGTCCGACTTTGCATTTTGCTCCAAGTAGTCAGCAACTTTGCCTGCTCGATCAAGCCGATTGTCGGTTTCCGATTTCTTGTTCCATCCAGCTTCTAGATATGGTCCCAAATACCTGACCGCTGGAGCGCCAAGCATCTTTATGGTTTCGTCCAGGAACTCAGCGAACTTGTACTTGCCTGCCTTGATAAGCCCGTTAGCCAGCATTCCAAGTCCGCGAGCAATGTCCGCATTGATTGGCACATTCGCGTTAAGCTGATCGCCAAACCCAAGGCTCTTGAGACCTTTAAGAATCAGGTCAGCACCTTCCTTGGCTTCTTTCAGCCCTTCATCAACACCTTCGCTTCGATCCTTTTTGACCGAACGAGGTTTTGGTTCTTTCGGTTGACCTTCACTTGAAGCCTTTGGTCCACGCTTCCTGGATGGAGGTTCGGTTGGCTTTTCTGGGTTGGCAAATATATCAGCAAAGTCCTCAATGCTTATGCCGCCTTCCGCTGCTGTTGCTCCAATTGGCTTTTCTTTGTCAGCATCACGCTCTGCTTTCAGCCCTTCTAGCTCGCTCTTAATCTCTTCATTGGACATCCCAGCGACTTTCTCGGGATAGTCCTTCAGTTCCTTGAATACATCCTCGACTGTCTTACGTCCTTCTTTATGCCACTTCTCGACTGCTTCAAACGTACCTCCAGCCGTCTTAGGCAACTTAATACCAGTTCTAGCTTCGAATTCTGCGCGGTAGTTCTTGTTGGTTGGGAATAGAATCTCTTTGATCGAAGCACCGTCTTTGTTCCATTCCTTTTCAAATGCCACTTGGCTGTGTGGAGGAAGAGACTTAAATCCTTCCGTTAAGCCTTTTCCAACAGAAGAAGCAGACGACGGAGTTCCCCCCGTCGCCTGATCTCCCTTCGGTGGATTCGGCTT
>JAUMAI010000739.1:0-2370 GCA_032116775.1 Pirellula sp.
AACCAGATTAGCGATCGTATCGAGAAAAGAATCATCTCCGACCGCTAAACCTTCATCACGGTTTTTGGCCATCTTTGGATTCCTTTGCTAAGCTGACCTCAATACCGCTTCCCTCCAAGACACGTACCAATTGCTCATATCTTGCCTGAGCTTTCGGATCGACTTCAACAATGACTTTGGGCTTCCAGTAGCCACCTGCTAAAGCCATTCCCCAGCTATCGACACGTCCTTGCAAAGCCTTAGCCAAATCGTTTCGTGCTTGCACCATCCCGCGACGTAAGAATATCGTTTTGGTACCTTGCTGTCCTGGTTCAGGCTGAATCACCCAACGATCTTCTTGGCAGCGTATTCGAATGGTACGTTCGACCGCAGTACCTCTAATGTTTTGGCGAGTCCAATCAGAACCTCGCGAAATGACAATTGAGCCCGCTGTAGATTCGTCCGCGGAAGAGCTGGGCTTAGCGTTCGCAGAGGAGGAGTCTTGCTTTTTGTTTTTTGAGGAACTGGCAGCTTTGCTCGAGCTAACAGTTAAACCTGCTCCACCTTCACTGCCAGGTGCGCCGCTGGTCGCATCTCCAGAACCTTGCATATCGCGCCAAACGGTTCCTTCGGGTGGTGGTGTTCCACTTACTTTTCCTGCTTGCGCTCTTTGACCTGTCGCCTGGCCAGTTCCGGAACTATCCGTTCCACCACTATCTGCTTGCCTCGAATTATTAGCACCTGCTAACGTGCCCTCACTCATCGTACTGTTATTGATGGTGTTCCCATTCTGCCCGACGGCGGTTCCCTCCGCTGGGTTCATACCTTGCGATGAATTCTCGGTGAGACTTCCTCCCGCATCATTCAAAGCCAGCCCCTGACCAGATGCAGCCGCATTCGCTCCAAGACTTCCAGTGGATCGCTGTCCTGCTCTTAAACCTTGAGCGACATAGCCAGTACCATTATTCGCCAAAGGGGCGAAGGGCTGTACGGTGGCCCCTGGATTGCTACCCGTTGTCCCGCCATTTGCTGTGAAGGAACTTCCGGGGGCGCCCAACGCCGATCCTGTGGCCCCAAAGCTTCCTCCAGGCTGCCCGATGGGGCCGATTCCATTGGGCAACATATTTGCATCCGCTGGCATCTGCGAATTACGAAGTGCAACTTCGGATGAATTTCCTCCAGCGCTTCCAGATTTGGCCAGCGAAGGGGGATCCGTCCCATTTCCTCCAACGCCATTTCCTCCGACACCAGGAATTTCCTGAACTAACTCTGCATCCTCAACAAATTCGCCTGCAAGCGCCTCGTCACCAGCCTCATCTCCAGCTGCATCACCACCTTGACCGATAGGGCCAAATGTATCCCCGTCGCCGAAATCATCGGCTAACATGCCTCGCATACGGCCTGGCATTGCTGCGATAAGCGCGACTTGCCTTTCGCGTGCTAGACTAACAACTTGCTCTAACTCTGAACCGATTGGCTTTTCAAAGGGAGGAAATTTGAGATCCATATCCGCACCGACAAGTTCATACCCGAACTGATCATCCCAACTCGCCATCGCGCTGCGAGCCATCGCATAAGTTCGAATTCCATCAGGTCGCACGATAAGCAATGGATAGGGTGCTACGCCGCCGGTAGCTTCTAACTTTTCAAGATGAGAGCGCACGGCACGCAAGACTGCATCCAGCGGATTACCAGGTCCATGCGGAGGACGCAGGTCATTCAAACTCAGCTTGAAGCCCTCTGGTTGGATGATCACTCCATCAGCGACACACTCCAGATAGATTGGACGTCGCGAGGTACCGTTGGGACCTTGATAGGGAATGATCGAGTAGGCTGGCTTTTTGTGCTTCTCTTTTTCTGCCTCTTCCTTGAGTTTCTCCTCTGTCTTGGCAATTTCCTCTAACAGTTTTTCTTTTTCTTTTGCCAAACCATCAGCATCGAAGTTACCTTCGGTATCTTTATCGATCGCTTCATGCTTCTTGGCGAGTTCTTCCAGTTGCTCATTTAATCGATTGATATGGTCTTCCAAGTGCGCAAGTTCGCCTTGCTGCCGATCAATTTCAGCCTGCTGCTTAGCCCGTACTTTTTGCATCTCTTCGCTGAGTGCAACCATCTCCTCTGACATCTGTTCGACTTCAACAGCTTTAGCAACTTCTTTAGCTGTCGCTTGCGCATTAGATACCACCAGCATCAAGATCAGTACCAATGCTCCCATGGTACAGACCAGAACTGCTAGAAATGGAAATAGAGATGGAGCGACATCGTCGCGACGACGGCGTCCGCTCATGCCGCTTTTCCTAGATTTTCCTGATTCACACGCTCTAGAACTGAATTTCGAGCACCGAGAAGGCCACTACGTTCCATGTGTGTCGCGAGTACTGCAATCGCTTC
>JAUMAI010000739.1:2380-3168 GCA_032116775.1 Pirellula sp.
TCGCTTCGGTCATGCATATTGCGGCTTCATGGAAGCGATCCACCTGGGTCAGTTGCTGGATATTACTGCTGAGATCTGCCTCTAAACGTTGCAGCGTATCTCCGGAGGTAACCAGTTTCTGTAGCAGGTCGACCTGCTTGGCCATTTCCTTCTGCTGGCCATGCATTGCTCTGGCTTGATCCGACAACATCATCTGCCATTGCTGCCAACGGCTTTCAATTTGCTCCACACCATCGCGTTGCACATCAGCCATTCTTTGCGCATGCGTCTCCATTGCACTTTGAATCGCTTCGCTCAGCGCTTGCTGAATTTGATCCCCTGCAACTCCCGTTAATACGGTCCACTGCTGATGTGCATGCTGGATAGTGTTCTTCCAGATTTCAGCTTGTTGCTCGACAATCAATCGTACTGCGGTAACCAATTCGGCTGATAGTTGCTTCCAATGTACTTCAATCGCCGCAACTTCAGCTTTCTCCGGTGTGATCAGAAACGCCATTAGCGAGCGCGTCGTCTCATGATCGATTCGCCCTAAAATCATCTGCTCTAATCTCTGCACGCCGAATTGGAAATACATTGCGACCACAGTGAGTACCAATGCTAACGCAGTAGTATCAAATGCGACGTACAACCCAGCCGTAAGTTGATTCATCACTTCTTCGGATTGCTGAGCGAGCGCTTTAGTATCCATCGCTCCCAAGGTTGCCGAAATTCCAAGCACCGTGCCGAGGAACCCGAGCATCGGCATCGCCCAGATAGCGATCCGAATTAGTCCATAACTTTCATATTGT
>JAUMAI010000739.1:3178-3509 GCA_032116775.1 Pirellula sp.
CGTTGTCTTGTTGAGCAATTTCTTTCAGATCTTCATCAAGTTGCAGTCCGCTGGTGCGCAACGCCTGCCTCTGCACAACTGCTTCGATTCGTTGCCCGAACCAACTGTAACGGATGAAGTCCGGCTGAGCTCCCCATAGTTTTAATAACCATTTAGCGCGATTACTGGCTTCAACTTGATCAGGATTTCCGACCAAAGTTCGCAGCGAATCAATCGATTGATACGACAAACGACGCTGCCGTGTCGCGAGAATGGTCTTAAGAATTAGGGCCCATAACGAAACCAAGAATAGGGCTACAGTTCCAAAGCAGACCCAATGCCCCATCAAGTA
>JAUMAI010000740.1:0-1908 GCA_032116775.1 Pirellula sp.
ATCGACGCCATATGCCTGCAAGATGTTGCAGAAGGCGGCGATTGGTCCATTGCCCTGGCCTTTAAGTTCATGCAATTGACCGCGATCCGTTAATGAAACGGTCAAGTAAACATCTTCACCAAGTACCGAGCTTTGCGACAAGCCCTTAAGCCGGAAACGTCCCCACGGTGCGCCATCAGTTGGTAAGTACTCATCTTCAAAGATGTTCCATAAATCTTCAGAACTTATCTCGCCACCTTCGGCATCGGTTTTAGCCTGAACGTTTTTAGAGAATTCAATTTGTAAACGTCGAGGCAAATCAAGGTGATGCTCATTCTTCATCAAGTAAGCAACTCCACCCTTACCTGATTGTGAATTAACGCGAATAACCGCTTCGTACGACCGACCAATATCTAATGGATCAATTGGCAGATATGGAATTGCCCAGGTGTGATCACGTACTTCTTTACCCGCAGCTTTTGCATCACGAGCTAAGTGATCAAATCCCTTTTTAATCGCATCTTGGTGCGAGCCAGAAAATGCAGTAAACACAAGATCTCCGCCGTATGGATGACGCTCAGGAACACGCAATTGATTAGCGTATTCAACGGTGCGACGAACTTCATCAATGTTTGAGAACTCTATATGTGGGTCAATGCCATGAGTAACCAAGTTAAGGCCAAGGGTTACTAGACATACGTTTCCGGTGCGTTCGCCATTTCCAAAAAGCGTTCCTTCAATACGATCTGCACCTGCTAAATAGCCAAGCTCTGCTGCTGCAACACCTGTGCCACGGTCATTATGAGGGTGAAGCGAAACAATCACGTTCTCACGATTGTTCAGGTTGCGGCACATCCATTCGATGGAATCGGCATAAACATTTGGCATCGCTAATTCAACAGTTGCCGGAAGGTTCATGATTGTCTTCCACTGCGGTGTTGGCTTCCAGACATCATTAACTGCGTTGCAAACTTCTACGGCAAACTCAAGTTCTGTTCCGGTATATGACTCGGGAGAGTACTCAAATGAAACTTTGGTCTCGGGAACGGTTGCCATAAGGTCTAAACAAATCTTGGCAGCATCAGTTGCAATTTTCTTGATGCCATCTTTATCTAGACCAAAAACGACTCGGCGCTGCAAAGTCGATGTTGAGTTATAAAGGTGCACAATCGCCTGCTTTGAACCCTTGATTGCTTCAAAGGTGCGAATGATTAAAGCCTCTCGAGCCTGAGTCAAAACCTGAATTACAACGTCATCAGGAATCAAGTTCTCTTCAATAATCTTGCGGACAAAATCAAAATCTGTCTGGCTTGCACTTGGAAATCCAACTTCGATTTCCTTGTAGCCCATTTCAACCAGAAGCTTGAACATCGCTAACTTGCGCGCTGTATCCATTGGATCAATCAGCGCCTGATTTCCATCGCGAAGATCTACGGAACACCACTTCGGCGCTTTTGTAATCTTCTTGTTAGGCCAAGTGCGATCTGCAAGATCTACAGGATGAAATGGCGCGTAACGATGCACAGGCATCTTCGACGGCACTTGATGAGGGAAGTTCACGGGTACACGGTAACGCGTGAGTTAAAGGACTGGCAAGTAACGATCGAGTTCGAAGGCGCTAACTTGTCGACTGTAATCAAGCCACTCTGCCCGCTTATTGCGCAGTACATACTCAAATACATGCTCGCCCAATGTTTCGCGTACTAACTCACTTTTTTCCATTTCAATAATGGCTTCATTAAGGTTTGATGGAAGTGCCACAGGATCACTGGAATCGCTCAGAACATACTTTCCTTCGACACCTTTCAGCCCTGCAGCAAGCATTACTGCATATGCAAGATATGGATTACAAGCTGTATCTGGTGAACGGAATTCGATGCGCGTTGAATTCTCTTTTCCTGGCTTATACATAGGCAATCGAACAAGTGC
>JAUMAI010000741.1:0-4739 GCA_032116775.1 Pirellula sp.
CTAGTTTTGCGGCATCAATATGCGTCATCACGATGCAAGCAGCATCGTCGCGAAGAGAGAGAACCTCGTCCATCGTGAGCGGTTCACCCTTCTTGTCCTCCGCTGCGATTAGTATCGCACCAAGAGCGGGTATGAACACCGGTATAAGGTCAGCTTCGTCATTCATGTTGCGAATTCAGTCGGGAAACGCCCGGCATCACCCGGGGCGAGTAAAAACCAAGGGCAACGACCAAAATCGGACGACCGAGCCCTCGGGTACATGCCGATTGGTACGCCCGTCATGGGCATTGAGTTATTGGGGTGCCGTCCACAATGGACCAGTCCCCTTTGCGAGGTAGAAACCTCTGGGAGATCAGTATACCAAATGACAGCATCACGAGAACAAGCACGAGGTGAAGGCAACTGCGCGAGGGCGACCGAGCCAGGGAAGGAAGCCTGCGAATGGCTGGGTAACTTGACGAGCAAGTCCATCGATCGATTCGCAGTTGAAACTGTTCGCAAGCGCATTCGGAACTTGATAGCAATGAATGTCCCGCGAGGACAAGCGAACCGGCATGGAAAGAGTCGTAGAGTTCCTTGGCACATGGCCAAGACGAAGACGAGTGACGTAAGTATGAAGAATACTTGGTTAGCCGTGCAAGGAGTTTTGAGTCTTAAGAGCTTTTCCGCCGAGCTTGCTCATCTTCGTTGAACCGCCCGGTGCAAACCCGCATGCCGTGGTCGTGTGGGGAGGGTGGTCAGGAAACGGGCAGCCGTACCCAATTTAGGCCGAACTATACATCTATTCGATCAGTTCCACCGGTAAGGTGCCGAGCAAGCCTTGAACAAGCTTCACCGCATCGGAATCGTCGACCAAGATTTTACGAACAGCCGCTTCATAATGAGCACAACTAGGAAAGTTCAACGCCTTGACGATGGCATTGAGCGCAGTTGTTTCTCGAATAGGATACCTTTCCAACACTCCAACAAAGTCAGACGCATTGATCAACGCTTCCAGACGCGTTGCCTCGACTTGGGCGATTTTTGCAAAGTCAATTTCGACAGTACGCTTAGCGCCCTCCGCGACCTCTCCTTTCTTTGGTAGTAGCGAAAAGACCTGTGCCCGCGCCGCCTTCTCCGCGATCCGATTGCTGAGGTGCTTGGCGTTGTCCTGAATTGCTTTGATGGCATCGTCGTTTGCCTTCTTAAGCTTTTCCGAAAGATCGCCACCAAGTACCGTTGCGAGCTTTTCGCCCGCCTTCCTCTGAACGTCGGGGTGATAGTAAATTGATTCAACCGAATACACGTTCAGCGGGTGCACGCCCTTCGATTGTAATTCCGCTATCCGCTCCGATTCAGAAGCATCTTTGTCTACCAAGCCAAATGGCTTAACCCAGTGCAGTTCAGCGGTGCCCTTGATGCCAACGACCGCATTCTCGACCTCGCGGCAGTTGGCCTTGGCTACAATCGACGCATTCGGGAAAAGGAGACTGTAGAGCGGTTTATCGAGGCTGTGCTCGACGCCCTCCACAAACACAATCTTCCGTCGCTCGCCTAAGATGGTTCGCTTTAGATTGTCATCGATAGCATCGGTCTTCTCAAGTAGATCGATGTCGTAGGAAATAACCGTGTCGCCGTCGTACTCGCAGCCCCGTGTCAATAAAACCTTCGAGCACGGATTGTCGACTGGAAGTAACGGCTCGTGCGTGGAAACGACGAAAACGCAGTCTGGCCTTTCCTGAAGTAAAAGCGACAAAAGCGGTGACACTATCGACCGGTGCAGGTGCCGTTCGGGCTCATCGATTAGGAGAAGTGTTCCGCCCGGTACGGTCAGCACGTTAGCGGCA
The DNA here is from genome assembly GCA_032116775.1 of Pirellula sp. GTDB lineage: Bacteria > Planctomycetota > Planctomycetia > Pirellulales > Pirellulaceae > JAFLCP01. The sequence goes on from JAUMAI010000741.1 coordinate 1,827, forward strand.
ATCAGGATCGCATTGCGTTCGCCATCTGAAAGTTTCGCAATGCTGTATAGTTTGCTTCCCGTTCGGGTCGCCATGATTTCATCGTTTGACTCCACCGATACGACGATGTCAAGATTAGCGAGACGTAGGATGCGATTCAATGTCGTAAACGCACCGCCCTTGTCCGCAAGCGTTTCCACTGCTATTTGATCATTCGCGTCAACGGCTCGCGTGATCTCGCGAGCGCGAACATTTTCGGAATTGACTAGATCATAGATTGCCATCTGGGCGCGCTGCTCCGAATAGTTGTCCATCCACCGCGCATCGGGATCCTGGTCACCGGAGAATACGTTCCGCTCGAACTGTGCACGCTGTTTTCCGGTGAACTCTGGCGATCCCGATCGGAACCAAGTTTGCCGATGTGCCGTTATTCGCCGAGTCTTTTCATATCCAGCGGAATAGAATGTTTGCATGAGGCTCGATTTCCCGGTGCCGTTTGCCCCAAGGACGAAGAGCATCTCTCCAATCTCTACGGAAAGAAGTAGAGGATCATTCGATTCCCGGCGGGGGATTGATAACGAAAATGGCATGTCACGTACCAACGACGGTGTCCCGACGAAGCCTCTTGATGCTTAAAGAACCCATGTAACTCCTGGGTTTGGGGTCGGAGCCCGTCAAAAAAATCTGGTAGCTTTGACCCGTGATCTTGCTCTGCGTTTGCAAAGCAGGAACGTCACAAAATCCCAACCCCAAACCCAAGGAAGCTTTTACAATGAAAATTCTCCCTCTGGATCTCGGTAACTTCAATACCATGTGCTGCTTTTTCGACACCAAAAACCGCAAGTACTCGTTTCAGAACACTACCACCGATCGGAACTACCTTGAGGCCGTGTTCAAAAACCACAAAATCAACCTTTTCGTTATGGACGCATGCAGCCCCTCCGACTGGATCAACGACCCGGCCATCAGCCACGACCTGAAAACTCTCGTCTGCTCCTCCAACGAAGACGCTTGCCGGGTTTTTCATTAAGCTTCGCGGGGGCCAACGTCAGCCGTAAGATCGCCAAGCACGATGATTTAGCGAAGGACAAGACCAACCCAACCGCACCAAGCACCGGTACCAGTTGACACTTACGTTTCGCATGGACCGATCGCGAGAGCGATCACTGAAACATCAGAGGTGTCGCCCTTAAGAATGCCAGCGCCGGGAGAAAGGTGGCTTGCAGCTCATCGAAGCTCCACGCAAGCAACAGCCAAACGCTAACTTGCAAACGTCGCCGGTGCCAACTGCTTCACCGAATCGTTGTTAGCCACGTTAGGTGAGCGAACATCGATCGTCTCCGCAGTCGGCATCTAGGACACGGACCAAGAAAAATCTAGGCCCCAAAAAAACATCCAACAGTGGCGACCGTCACTTGCCAAACCCAGGACTTCATAGTCGACCGCGATCACCCAGCCCGAGCATTTGACTCAACGCAAGTCAAGACGGCCGATCGAGGGCTTGGCGTGCTTCGCTTTGTTTTGCCATTATGTCAGAGGGGTGGCAGGATTGCGAGTCGAATCTTCAGCAGGATTCGGAGTGCCCTTGGTCGGCGTAGCATAGGACGCTCCTGAAACGCACGCAGTCTCAATGACGTTCCAAATCTTGTCTGCATTTTCCTGTAACTGGCAATGCACGTCGTCTCTCAAAAACGAGCAGAGCCTCTGAAAGTGCTCGATCAATGCATCAACGAAAAGCGAAGGATTGCCACTAACAATGCCCTGCTCAAAGCGAATCGCATAGTGGAGGTCACGATCTAAGCAAATTCGTGACTTTGGAATTCCCGAGTGATACATCCCACAACGCAAGACACTATAAATGGACTCTAGATCCAAGTCAGTGAAGCTAGGTGTTGGGAAAACTCTCCGAAAGCCACCAACGAAGAATTTTTTGGAATTGAACTCACTAGACCGGCCAGTCTCGAATTGCTCAACCATCTCGAAATATTGGATGCACAAGTGGAGTATCGCGAACGCGGATTCCGATAATGGATCGCCTTCTTTATTCTGTACAAAGTGGTCTGCAAGTATCCGGGCGATGCGGAGTTGCCGTGTTAAGACATGCTTTTCAAATGCGTCTACGTTCATGGCTGGGAGCCCAGGATTTTTAAGGCAGAACATATACTCTGTTGAATTTACCATAACCCAAACAAACCCAAATTTACCATAAGACCTGGGCAGAGTCAAGCAAGTATGAAACTGAAAACGCTACAGCGCAAGAGTTTCCCGCAGCGATAGCCTCTGGGACGCACGCAGGATATATTGAATTGGTGCATTACAGTTTATGCGGAATTTTGCTTTTCCAGGATATGCGAAGCATGTATGGATTTTGGATAGTATTGCCAGTTAATCATCGCACTCGACTATTCCGCGATACAATTTCCAAATCATCTCCTTGAACCAACACTTCGATCTCGACGGAAGTAATTTATACTTTAAGGACCCAAGATCGCTTTCTCGTAGCGACGGATGTTTTGATAAGACCTTCGCCAAATCAGCGTCGTGTCGGTCCATGAGTTGTTTGAACAGCGTCCGTAACGTAGGGTTCTCGAAATCTCGTTCAGCAAGCGGAATCAGTTGAAGGAAAGCGTCCTCGAATCCTTTGCCTTTGTCAGGGACTAGCAAAATGCTCTCCACGGCGTCTCGCACCCTCTGCAAGCATGATTCATCGACCGAAACTGCCATTCTGAATGGATTCCTCTGCGTTATTAGTTTGTTGCCGAAAGAATAACAATCTATCCCGACTGGAGCTAGGCGGACCGGGGGGATAGATTGTGCGTTGGACTAAGAGCCTATCCGAAAACCTAATTGGTATTGAAAAAAGCGAGCCAACCTTGGATATGAGAGTTGTCACACTTTCACCAGCCAAGGAGGGCTCACCATGGAATCACAGAG
>JAUMAI010000742.1:0-1638 GCA_032116775.1 Pirellula sp.
TGATCCCTTAGAATTAAACGATAAGATTGTTGACACAGTCCTCATCTTAAAGCGAAGATAACAGGACCCACCACGCAAACACGGGCTCCACGGCGACCGGTTCCAGAGTATTACCTGGAACACATTCCGCTCGATCCCTTGATACATTGATCCCACTTAAAGCTAAACATGCGTGTGCGCTTTTCACGCCCACTCTTCTAAGAATAGTTACTTATGAGAAAATTTTCCCAACCTCTTCTGGTTCGTTGCTTTCTTGCGATTATTTTCACGTTTACCTTCCGCGAGCTTTCTCTGGCACAAAATGCCGATGCTTTACTCAACGATCCAATCTATAAGCTTCAAGGGGAATATCTCAAGGGCGAACAGGGAATCCAGATAGCCGCCTTAGGCGAAGATGAATTCCGAGCCATGGTATTCAATGGTGGTTTACCGGGAGCAGGCTGGAATCGTACCGAACCTCAAGTCATCGAAATGACACGCGATGACCTTGAGGACTATCTTTCGGAAACGGGAGCTAAAAAGGTTGAACGTAGCAGTCCCACCTTGAATGCTTCGCCACCTGAAAACGCCACCATCTTATTCAATGGCACCGAAGCTTCGCTGAAGCAACATTGGAATGAAGGAGCCAAACTGGCTGAAGGAAAATATTTAGCAGCTGGCGGTACTTCAAAAGAAAAATTCAACAGCTATCGATTGCACTTAGAGTTTCGAACACCTTGGATGCCTCAAGCAACAGGGCAGGGGAGAGGCAATAGTGGCGTTTATCATCAAGGTCGCTATGAAACCCAAGTTCTCGACTCCTTCGGCTTTGATAACCTCTCCAACACATGTGGAGCGATCTACGATGTGAAGCCAGGATCGGTTGCTGCGGTACTACCGCCCTTGGTTTGGCAAACATATGACATCGAGTACACAGCCCCACAGTGGGACACTTCTAAAAAGAAAGTTTCCAATGCCAAACTTTCTGTATGGCTCAATGGGATTTTGATTCATCGAGACCAAGAAGTTCAAGGAGCAACGCGGGCTGCCCCTCTTCCCGAATCTCCAGATTCGGGTCCGCTTTATTTACAGGATCACGGCAACCCAGTTCACTATCGCAATATCTGGCTCGTTCCTATCGACTCTGTAGCTATAGCGCAGCGTCCACGAGTCGCTAGCTTCGAACGCTTTGCCTCGCTTGTATCCAGTGAAGCGGACACCATAGACGCCGGCCGACTGCTAATTAGTGAACTCGCCTGCCAGAGTTGCCACCAGATCGATTCACTATCAACGCTTGTCCAGGCCAAGCAAGCACCTAAGCTGGAGAATGTTGGAACGCGGGTCAGAAGTGAATATTTCAAAGAACTTCTGGCAGCCCCTCATCTAACGAAGACTGGCACAACGATGCCAGACACCTTGCATGGCCTTAGCGCGGCCGATCGAGAAACCCACCTTGATGCCTTGGCAGCTTTCCTCAAGAGCAGTGGCAAGGCCCGGCACCTTCAACGTGTAACCGCCGAAAATGTTCAACGCGGCGAAGAGCTTTACAAGCGAATTGGTTGCGCCGTTTGCCACGGCTTACCAGATGGACGCTTTGTCACTGCAACATCAATCCCACTTCCCGACCTTGCCAAAAAATATGTTTGTGGTGTTCAGTCA
>JAUMAI010000742.1:1648-20662 GCA_032116775.1 Pirellula sp.
TGTCTGGGATGGACTCGTTGCGTTTCTAAAAAATCCGCATGCGATAAGACCAGCAGGGCGAATGCCTGCGATGCATCTCAATGACGAAGAGGTTCGAGATGTGGCAAGCTACTTACTGAAAGATGCTGTCCAAACCGAAACCCGGCCTAATATGCGGTATGAAGTTTACCACGGGAAATGGGATAAACTTCCCGACTTCAACTCTCTCACACCAGTCGCTACTGGCAACTGCGAAGGCCTTGACCTGACAGTTGCACAACGCACTAACGACTTTGCTATTCGCTTTAAAAGCTATTTGCCAATCGATACGGCAGGCAAGTATAAGTTTCACTTGGGCTCTGATGACGGAAGCAAACTCTTTATCGATAACAAGCTGGTCGTTGATGTCGATGGCGTCCATCCCCACCAAACTCACAGCGGCGAAATCGATTTACAAACTGGTTTACACGAACTAGAGATTGTTTATTTCCAGGGTGGCGGTGAATGGACCATCGCGGCTGAAATCGAGGGATTAAATATTAATCGTCAACCTCTCGAGGGTTGGATTCAGCTTGACAAAACCCCACCGAGCATACCTGTCGCAGAAGTTCTGGCACCGGAAAAGATTGCTCTTGGTAAAAAACTTTTTGTTGAAACCGGCTGCAACCAATGTCACCAACTTGGTTTCGCAGAGCCCACCACAGCCAAATACCAAGCGGTTCCGCAGCTTACCTCTGCCTCAAAGTATAAAGGCTGCTTGGCTGTTAAGCCACCATCCAATGCTCCGAACTACCACCTAAGCGATACACAGCGACAAGCTATTGTGGCGGCATTGTCTGCACCTAAAGTTGAGCAACCAACCCCCGAGGTCGCAAGTCGCCACACGATGGCAAAGCTCAATTGCATCGCTTGCCATGTTCGAGATGGGTGGGGTGGACCAGAAGCAGATAAATTGGAACTCTTCACCAGCACGACTCCAGAGATGGGCGAAGAAGGTCGCTTACCTCCTTTGCTGACAGGTGCTGGCGACAAACTGACAGATGGCTATCTGAATCATGTTCTGCGACAAGGAGATCGCCAACGCCCTTATATGCTCGTGCGTATGCCTCAATTCGGCGAAGCAGCAGCATCATTAGCGGCAAATTGGATAGCGACCGACCGAACAGCGGAATCAACTGCCAAAACGAATTCGGCTGAGCACACTTCAGAAGAAGCCGAATTTCGTACGCTGGCTGCCGGTCGACAATTGGCTGGCATCAAAGGCTTAGCTTGTGTGCAATGCCACACTTTCGGCAATGAACGAGCCTTGGGGATACAAGCCATTAACCTGTTAACAATGTCCCAACGTCTGCGTCCGGAATGGTTCCATCGCTACATGCTACAACCGACGCGATATCGTCCTGGTACTAGAATGCCAGCCAGCTTCCCGGATGGCAAAAGTGTTCTGACTTCAGTTTATGAAGGGGATGCCAACCGACAAATCGAGGCGCTCTGGAAATACCTATCGCAAGGTAACCAAGCAGCAACACCTGAAGGACTACAGCGCAACCAAATTGTGCTAGAGCCGTCGGATCGCCCGGTTATCTATCGCAATTTTCTGGAAGGTCTTTCGGCACGTGGTATCGCGGTCGGCTATCCAGGTGGATTGAATATTGCCTGGGATGCTGAAACACTTCGTATGGCTCTGATATGGCATGGTCAGTTTATTGACGCCAGCATGCACTGGCGGGATCGCGGTGTTGGACGCCAACGTCCTCTCGGAGATCATGTCTTGACTCTCGAACCAGCCTCCGCGGTTAGCATCCTAGCGAACGCCGATGCTGAATGGCCCGCTGTCACAACAAGAGAGCAAGGCTATCAGTTTAAAGGTTACCGCTTGGATTCGGCGGGTCAGCCTACCTTCCGTTATCAAATCGCAGAGCTCGAAGTTGCCGATCACACAACTCCAGTATTGATCGCAGGAACCGATCCAGCGCTGCGTCGAAAAATTGCGATTAACGCGAGCAAAGATCAGCCTCAATCTGCCTTTGTTCGCTTAGCTGTGGGGAATCAAATCCAAGCACAACCTGACAATGCCTGGAAAATCGATAATCGGTTTGAGATTCGCCTGGACAAGAAACTGGCGGCTCAAGCCAAACTAAGAAAGTCCCAGGGTAAGCAAGAGCTCATAATTTTCCTGGAAAACATCTCTTCAACACCAACCTCAGTTGAGTACGAGATTCGCTGGTAAAAACTGAGAGTATTTCCCTGCACCTGTTAAAAATTGATTTCCTGCGTGGATTTGAAAATATATGAACCGTTCCAACGATTTACTCATGCGTGCCAGCCATTTAACTCTGCAGCGCAACATAGCAAAGTTTACCTCTTCGCAATACTCCAAGCATAATCTCCGTACAGGCAGCTTGTTGCTCGGCATACTCTTTGCGCTTTTAGGCTCGTCTCTGTTCGCGCAAGCTCAAGATCAAGAGCCGCGCGAAAGCGATTTCTATAAGATTGTAAGTTTCGAAGTCCCTGCTGGAGTTGAACTGGAAGCAACCTCGTTCCAGTTATTGGATGACGGCAAAATGGCAGTCGCTTCCCGCAGAGGTGAGATCTGGTTTATCCAAGATCCACTAGCACCCGAAGTACCTGCCAGCAAGTTTAAAAGATTTGCACATGGATTGCATGAACCGATCGGCATGGCCAGTCGCGATGGTTGGCTCTATGTGACTCAACGGCCCGATGTATCACGCTTGCGCGATACTGACGGCGACGGAGAGGCTGACGATTTTGAGGTGGTCGCCGATGGTTGGCAAATTACAGGTGATTACCATGAATATGCTTTTGGCTCGAAGTTCGATCGAGAAGGAAATATTTGGGTCGCGCTCTGCTTAACCGGCTCGTTCGGTAGCGATGCTCTATATCGAGGCTGGGCTGTGCGAGTCACCCCCGATGGCAAAACGATTCCAACTACCAGCGGCGTTCGCTCACCAGGTGGCGTTGGCATGAACGCCGCGGGTGATGTGTTTTACACCGATAACCAAGGACCTTGGAATGGAACCTGTGCCCTAAAGCATTTGCAGCCTGGAAAATTCGTCGGCCACCCAGGAGGGTTTCGCTGGTACGAACAAGCCGCTACCCACATGGGACCGAAGCCGGTTGAGCCCAAGGATGGCAGTCGATTTGTGGTAGAGGCGGATCGAATTGCGGAATACGAACCCCCAGCGGTTCTCTTTCCTTATGGAAAAATGGGGCAATCGGCGGCTGGCATAGCCTGCGATACAACCAACGGAAAGTTCGGACCATTTAGCAATCAGATTTTTGTTGGCGATCAAACCTTTAGCACTGTCATGCGGTGCTATCTAGAAAAAGTTGATGGTCATTACCAAGGTGCTTGTTTCCCATTCCGCGAAGGACTCGATTCGGGCGTCGTTGGACTGGAGATGCATCCTTCTGGCAAGCTCTTTGTTGGTGGAACCAACCGTGGCTGGGGCTCGCGCGGCAACAAATCCTTTTGCGTGCAACGACTCGATTGGACTGGCAAAGTCCCATTTGAGATTCTGGAGATGAAAGCGATTCGGGGCGGCTTCGAATTGGTGTTCACTCAACCTGTCGATCGCGCAACGGCCGAAGATGTGAAGGCGTATGAAATGAAAACGTTCACCTACATCTATCAAGCAGCCTACGGTAGTCCAGAAGTGGATGGCACAACGGCGAAGATCACGTCGGCTAAAGTCTCCGACGACCTCTTGCGAGTAACCTTGATGGTTGATGGACTGCAGCGCGGTCACGTTCATCATTTGACTGCCGGCGGAGTGCGATCCAAAGAACGCTTACCTTTGCTGCATCGCGATGCCTACTACACGCTAAACTACTTGGCTAAATAAAGCCTTTGATCGACAGCCCCGATTTGAGGTCCGCAGATTTGAAGCCAGCAGCAGCGTAGAAATCGACTTGAAATCACAACTATGGTCCCCTGGCAGACCCAAACATGGCCGCCGGGGACTATCCCGAGATTAAATTCGTTAATCTTGGCAACCTGGGGATTGCAGTAAAAATCCCCCTCTCATTGACGATTGTGTCTTCTTTTTTGACAATCGTAGATCGCAACGAGCAAATTAGGCCGACGTTTTCGCGGTACAATACGTTAGCGTTCGGTAATTCCTGCAATAACATCCCCCCAGATGACTCAGCTTGGGGTAAGATTTGGAATGCCGCAGTTTCAGATTTCTCATTTTTTAGCCACAGCCCAAAGCAAACAGATATGAATATCATCCAGGCACAAGATCCAGCCGTCTGGGGTGCAATCGAAGCGGAAATGCAACGTCAACAAGACGGCTTGGAGATGATTGCCAGCGAGAATTACACCAGCCCTGCCATCATGCAGGCAGCTGGTAGTGTGTTAACTAATAAATACGCCGAAGGCTATCCAGGCAAACGCTACTATGGTGGCTGCGAACACGTTGATACAGTCGAGAATTTAGCAATTGCTCGAGCGAAGGAATTATTCGGCGCCGAAGCAGCCAACGTCCAACCGCACAGCGGATCACAAGCCAATACGGCCGTCTACCTGTCTTGTCTGGAGCCTGGCGATGTGGTCCTTGGGCTTGATCTAGCTCATGGCGGTCACCTGACCCATGGTATGAAACTGAATATCTCCGGCAAACTGTATCACTTCTACAGCTACGGAGTGAATCCAAACACCTATCGCATTGATTTCGACCAAGTCTCACAGCTTGCCAAAGAGCATAAGCCGAAATTGATTGTGGCTGGAGCTAGCGCCTATCCGCGCGAAATCGATCATGAAAGATTTGCGCAAATTGCTCGCGACTGCGGTGCTAAGTTGATGGTGGATATGGCCCACTACGCGGGACTGGTTGCAGCCGGCGTACACCACAATCCAGTCGGTTGTGCTGACTACGTTACAACGACAACCCACAAAACTTTGCGCGGACCACGTAGCGGATTGATCCTCTGCCGCGAGGAATACCTTAAGGATATTAATCGCAGCGTATTCCCCGGCATTCAAGGTGGCCCTTTGATGCATGTCATCGCAGCCAAGGCGATTTGCTTCGGGGAAGCATTAACGCCAGACTTCAAAGCCTATGGTCGAAATGTAGTAGCTAATGCGAAACAATTGGCGGAAACACTGACCGCAGGTGGCTTGCGTTTAGTCAGCGGCGGAACGGACAACCATCTCATGTTGGTCGATGTCACCAGCCTCCAAATCGGTGGAAAACTTGCTGAAAGCGTTTTGGATCATTGCGGTATTACCGTCAACATGAACATGATCCCATTCGATACTCGCAAACCGATGGATCCGAGTGGCGTTCGAATCGGCACAGCAGCTCTGACTACCCGCGGCATGGGAACGACCGAGATGAAAACCATTGGCAACTGGATCATCGAAGCGTTGAGAAACAGCAGCGACACCGTACTCCACGGAAAAATCCGAGAGAACGTTCGGGAATTATGTAGCCACTTTCCTGTACCAGCCGCCGCACTATCCTGCGCCTAGTCAATGCGAAAAGCTTTGCTGGCGAGGGCGAATTTATCGGAATTTCTCAGCCCACCCGGGCTGGAAAAACCATTGCTGAACGATGGAAAGACAGGTTTTGCAGATAGCGATTAAGTTTTCCTGTGGTGGTTTGAGACGATTAGTTTTTTCGAAGCAGAACGAAACGAGAGGCAAGCGTGTATCGAATCTTGATCGCGGACGACAATGCAGCCAACCGAGAACTGCTGGAAGCTTACCTAGCAAATTTTGATTGTGTCATCGACTGCGCTGTCGATGGCCAAGATACGCTTAGCAAAGTTGACACCTTTAAACCCGATCTCATTCTGCTCGATGTGATGATGCCGAAGAGAAGTGGGTTCGAAGTTTGCCGAGAAATCAAAGCCCATCCTGAAAAAAAACGAATTATGGTGCTGATGGTTACAGCCCTTAATGAACTCGGCGATATTGAACGAGCCGTAGCTAGTGGCACCGATGACTTTCTATCTAAACCTGTCAACCGCGTTGAATTGACCAAACGAGTCGAGAACATGTTGCGACTCAAAGATACAGGTGACGAACTTGAGCGTTTGCGAAATTACATCCGTGAGATGGAAGACAACGCTTCGCCCAAAAAATAAATACCTGTAGGCTCAGCATGATTTCTTAATGAGCGTAGATGCAATCTACTCACGCAGCCTATACCCGCAGAGAATAGAATGTGCTGCTGCAAGCAACAGGTACTTACATAACTCCCACCAATCCTCTGCAATACACTGAGATGCGGTAGCTTCACAGCGTCTGCAGATCACAACGGCTTGCATGGAGTCAAACCAGAATGGTTGGCGATTTGTTGACTTAGCGACCAAACTCACTTGCCGCCAAGCCCCTGAATAGACTTTGCTATACTCCTGTAAATTCTGCTCTATCAGGAACGCTTCTCATCCGAATTACCTGTGTGCAGCTGGAGCCTTCTGCAGTCAGAACACTGCGTGAACAGAGCTTGCAGCGTTAGTGGCGAATAAGCCAATTCGATATACCTGTCCGCAGAAAATCCAGGCGTGAAAATTAAGATGCTTTTCTAGAGCGTTACCCCTTACAACTTTGGCCAGTTGTAAGCTCGTCGCAAGGTGTTGCGGATGGTTTCGGTGAAAGTCTGTAGCTGAAATGGCTTGGCCATTACTTCCACAGTTGGAATGGCCCGAGCGGTTGATACGATTTGGTCATCGAGCTTAGCGGACATGAGAATGCAGGGTAGGGAGTCGAACCACTTGCGAACCAAAATAATGGTTTCCAAACCGCTAAGCTTAGGCATGTGCATATCCAGGACCATTAGGTGAAAGGTCTGGGCTTTGACCAATTCCACCGCCTGGCTACCATCCTCGGCCAGCGTGACAGCGAAACCTCGGCGCTGCAAAGCTTCACCCAGCGTTTCGCGAAACGCCCGGTCGTCATCTGTAATTAATAATTGCGGTTCGATATCCATCGCCCCAAACCCTTACCGCACACTCCTGCACACAACGCCATCCCCTTGATGGCAGCCTAGCATGAATTAATTGGCTAATTCTGCAAACCCCATTCCTTGAGCCGATATCATCGCAAATTTTTACCCAAAAGGCAATTTTTTCCATTTCAGGTCGAAAATAGTCCAATTTCCATCTCCCCCCACAACCACAAACCACCCTAAATAACCACCCCAAGAGAATGCATCCGCAAACCACGAACGAAATTTTTGGCAGTTTACTGATGTCTCGGACTCTCGCTGGAGAGTATCGTGCCGGGGAATGGCAATTAAGTCTTGCAGGTTCGTCTGCCGATCATTAAACTCTTGCGTTTTCCAAAGAAATTCGCGGCACTTGTTCTTCCGAGACATCGAACGTTGCCAACGTAGGGCGTCGATGAAGCGAGCGAAGAATGGCTTAGTGTACAGCGGTCAAGGGTTTAGGAGTATTTGCTGTGATCGTCGGTCATAAGACAACCTACATGGCGAAGCCTGGCGAGGTTGAGCAGAAGTGGTATGTAGTAGACGCCAACAACAAGGTTCTTGGTCGATTGGCCACTGAAATCGCGACGATTTTAATGGGCAAACATCGTCCTGAGTACACTCCGCACGTTGATACCGGCGAATACGTTGTTGTGATCAATGCCGAGAAGGTCGTTATGACCGGACGCAAGTTCGAGAAGCGACACTTGACTTGGTTCACCGGCTACACCCGCCAGCGATTGGAAAGCTACGGCGATCGTTTGGAGCGCAAGCCCACCGACGTTCTGTACTTCGCTGTAAAGCGTATGTTGCCCAAGAATAAGCTTGGACGCCACATGCTAGATAAGCTCAAGCTGTACGCTGGCCCAGAACATCCACACCAGGCCCAAGAGCCAACCCCAATTGACTTGGGTTAGTATTTGAATTCAAACAACCAAGAGTAGTTTCTCTCTTTGAGCCGATCGATTTCTGAATAAGCCATTCAAAACGACTCCAGCTCACAAGAAACGACGACACACCTTACCCTAAGTTTTGAAATAAGATTTTGAGAGACGGCGAAAGATATGGTTCTCGCTAAGGTTGACAAGATAAGCGGCGAAGCACTCGGAACTGGACGACGCAAGACTGCTGTTGCTCGCGTACGAGTTAAGGCAGGCACTGGTAAGATCACAGTGAACGACAAGGCCATGGACGTGTATTTCCCAGATGAAATGCAACGCCGGCAGATCACACAGACCCTGGAAGCCGCAGGCAAACTCGACGGCGTTGACGTCGATGTGCGAGTGACCGGTGGCGGCCAGAATGGTCAAGCTGGAGCTATCCGCATGGGTTTAGCTCGTGCATTGTGCAGCTTCGATAGCGAATTGTTCCCAGCTCTTCGAGATGGCAACTTCTTGACCCGCGATTCCCGCATGAAGGAACGCAAGAAGTACGGCCTCCGTGGTGCACGCCGCGGTACTCAGTTCTCGAAACGTTAATTCCGCGATCACTGGCTTTTGCCAGGATTCGTCCGATTACACCGATACCACAAGGACAGCACGCTACATGCATGCTGTCCTTTTTTATTTTCTTTGGCTCTATCTCCCGGCTTGGCCGGGTAGGGAACCATCGGCACAGCAGAAACATCACCTGCACCTTGGGACGCAGCACCCAGTACCCACCATTTCACCCACTCACCCCTCTAGCTCAATCGCCTCTTCGACAACCATCCAGCGAATTGAATCGACCTCCGGGAAGAAGACTTTAGCGCGATCACTCACCCAGCCCCCTGCAAGATCGACCGCCACCTCCCTACCCATCCGATTGACGAGGGCTCCAGATGCCTGTCGAGCCCGCAGCCTTTCGAGTTCGATTTCGGTCGCCGGCCGCAGCGACTGTCCGCTCAGGGGACAGCGAAAAATGCCACCGAATCCATTCTTATCTTCCATCATTGCCACCCCCATGTACCTTAACAAGCTCCGCCCTTCGGCCCGCAACCGAATTGTATTCACGCGTTCATCCGGATGAACGGATGATTTTTTTCTGCAGGCAATTCCGCAACCGTCCAATTAACGATACAATCCTCACACGGGTTGGATCAACAACACCATTCCGTTCCACTTAGATTTGTTTCCTGTTAACTCTATCCCACTCTGGGAGGTGATTCGGTGACTTCCGGCAGGTTTTTATTTACAAGCGAATCGGTCAGCATGGGCCATCCTGACAAGTTGGCTGACCAAATTTCCGACGGTATTCTCGATGCGATTTTCGAGCAGGATCCGATGAGCCGCGTGGCTTGCGAAACCATGGTTACAACCGGTATCGCAATCGTTGCAGGCGAAATTACGACGCAAGCCGTTATCGACTATCAGACGGTTGTTCGCAAAGTAATCAATGAAGTTGGCTACACCGATGACCGTTGGGGAATTTGCGGCGACACCTGTGCCGTGATGGTCGCAATCGATAAGCAGAGCCCAGACATCGCTGTTGGCGTGAATAACGACGACAAGGCTGGCAAGGATATCGGTGCAGGTGATCAAGGCCTTATGTTCGGCTACGCTTGCAACGAGACACCTGAACTTATGCCGCTGCCGATCGCATTGTCCCACCGTATCACCAATCGCTTGACCGAAGCTCGCCAAAAGAAAGAAGTCGATTGGCTGCGTCCGGACAGCAAGAGCCAAGTTACGATTGAGTATGACGGCAACAAGCCTGTTCGTATCGACACGGTTGTTGTTTCAACTCAGCATAACGAAGACGTGAGCCAGGAAGAGATCCGCAACTTTGTAATCAACAAAGTCATCATTCCCGAGCTTCCCAAAGAACTGATCAAGGGCGAAATCACCTATCACATCAACCCAACCGGTCGATTCGTTATCGGCGGTCCTCACGGTGACTGTGGTCTAACTGGCCGCAAGATTATCGTTGACACTTACGGTGGCTGGGGTCGGCATGGTGGTGGAGCATTCAGCGGCAAAGACCCAACCAAGGTTGATCGCAGTGCGGCCTATATGGCACGTCACGTGGCGAAGAACATCGTCGCAGCTGGCTTGGCTGATCGCTGCGAAGTTCAGCTCGCCTACGCTATCGGCGTCAGCGAACCCGTTAGCGTACACGTTGATACGCAAGGCACTGGCAAGATCGCCGATGAGAAAATCCGCGAGCTTGTTCGCCAAACATTCAAACTGACACCTCGTGGCATCATCGAATACCTAAACCTGCGTCGCCCGATTTACCGCAAGACAGCTGCGGGGGGACATTTCGGCAGAAACGATGCTGATTTCACGTGGGAATCGACGGCCAAAGCAGCAGAACTAAAGAAGGCTGCTGGCCTATAGTCCATGACACGCTAGGACCACTGTTAAACAATATTGTTGTTTTCTTTGGGCACAAACTAGCTTTGTGATAAATTGAAGCACTCTCGCGAATGTGAGAGTGCTTTTTTTATGCCCAGAAACCTAAGAAAAAAGAGTCATTTCGAGGACTCATACCCCATTTGCCAGGTATGCGTTCTTCGTGAATGCGATAATGCCCGCGATTAGACGTTACCGTGTCCGATGGCTGGCAAGTTCCCCTGAAGCGATTGCCCGCTGAGGAATCAAGATAGAGCAACATAGACTACGGAATACTTCTCATGAACAACCGTGACTCCTCCGCATCTGAGTTTCGCGATAAAGCTCAACTCTATCTCTTTATCAGCTTAGGCTGGTGCGGCCTTTCGCTCTTGGCACTATTAATTGCAGCTTTCTCCGACACCACTTCAGCCAAGATCCAAATATCACTCGCTGAGTTACTTCTCGCGTTTCTTGCCCTCTACGGCCTAAGCTTGTTCCGCTGGCAGTCACTCAAACCTCTGCTCTCCTGTGAACCACAAACAGTGCCCGATACGACCTTAGGCAACTCGCTCACTCTGAACAGCTCCCTCACCAGCTTCTTTGGAAACGATCCGAAACTACGAATCAGCTGGCTCGCCCAAACCTTGGGCAATCTATCTCTTGCAGTAACACTTCTATCGACCTGGAATCCAGCGATATTGGCTGGCTTAGTAGCCGCACTTCTTGTCGGTATCGAATTTGCTTGGTCATTCTCACGCCTCCATGCCCAACAAATAGGAGGAAACATTCGCAGTTCAACCTTGTCAGCCGACAGAGCCTGCCAACCTGAATCGCCAAAACCAATCGAAGCTCCACACTCTGCAACAGACTGCAGCAAAGCATCCACAACAGAGATGAAATCGATCGAGCCAACTCTTCGATCTTCAAATACGGCAGCGATCGCAAACACTCTTGAGCTTGATGAGGAAATCGATGGTGTTGATCCAAGCTATGAAACGCTTATGGCGTTGCGAGACAAGATCGAGATCCCGCGTGAATCGGATGAACCACTTCCTGAAAACACAACCCACTCAGATGCGATCGCAGATGAATCCGCCCCCGTACCACTACAAGCGCAGCGAGACTATCGAGATAAAGCTGGCATGGGCCGAATCGCTGGCGAACTCAATATTCTAACGAAAGAAACTACCACTCCATGGATTTACACGATCGGCTTTATGCCACCATTTAAAAGTATGCCGGAGTGGATAGCCGAGTGTGACAGCGATGCCGATGTAAATATCAAGGTTCTTCAAATCCAACCGGTTGGAGTCAAATTGGAAGTTAAGCCTAACCCGAAATCGGAACTGCCTGAGCAATTAACCATCCATTGGGAAGCGGCATTAGAATCGACCTGACGACTGATCGTTACAGCTTGAACCGATCACTGCTACAGACATTATTTAACTCAGGTTATTTCGCGGCTGGCTGCATTCTGGGTGGTATGATTCTGAGCCAGGCATACCGTTTTCGCATCATCGGTAGATGTCACAAACGTTATGACTAGCGTAATCATTATCTTGCGATGGACCGTTCATCGATTCATTCTCGAAGAACCCAGTGCGTGCTATGTCTGCAACACTTCACTCAGACCTTGGTCGCTATGGACAGCAACATCTGCTTGCTTTCTGGGATACCCTGTCACCTGAGCAACAGCGACACCTAGAAGACCAGATTCAAAGCCTTGATTTAGCCCAGCGGCAAAAGCTAACCAGTGGTCAAGATCATGCACCCAATTGGAGTGACCTGGCAGCTCGCGCAGAATCCCCACCAGCAATTCGATTGGGTGATACTGCACCGCGATTTAAGCATGGCGACGCGCTAGAGGCTGGAGAAGCCGCACTGGCAAATGGACGAGTAGCTATGATACTGGCCGCTGGTGGACAAGGCACGCGACTCGGTTTCGATCACCCCAAGGGGATGTTCTCGATCGGTCCACTCAGTGGTCGCACATTGTTCCAGATGCACGTTGATCGCTTGAGAGCAATGAGCCGACGATTTGGTCGGAAGATTCCGCTTTGGATCATGACTAGTCCAGCGACTGATACTGAAACACGCGAATACTTCAGACGTCATGAAAACCTAGGTCTGTCGGCTGACGAGCTAACGATATTCTGTCAAGGTTCCATGCCGGCAGTAGATGCTCAAACAGGTCAAGTCCTGTTATCGGGTAAGGATGAAATCGCGCTAAGTCCCGATGGTCACGGTGGCTTGGTCGCAGCCCTCGATCGGCATGGGCTTTTGGCAGATGCCCATCATCGAGGTATCGATCAGTTCTTTTACGCACAAGTCGATAATCCTCTGGTGCAAGTTCTAGATCCCACATTGATTGGCTATCACCTGCTCGCTCAGAGCGAAATGACCACGCAGGTGGTGAAAAAACGCTTCGCCTTGGAAAAGGTAGGCAATGTGGTATCGATCGATGGAAAGATCCAGATCATTGAATACAGTGATCTGCCAGCGAAATACGCTGAACAAACCAACCCGGATGGCTCTCTTAAACTATGGGCCGGTAATATCGCCGTCCACGTTTTCGATGTCGCCTTTATCCGACGAGTCGTGAAATTTGCTGATGGCCTTCCATTTCACCGCGCTTTGAAACCTGTTCCGTACGTGGATCGCACTGGTAGGCTCGTCAAACCAACCACTGCCAATGCGATAAAATTCGAGCGATTCGTTTTTGACCTTCTTCCTTTGGCGGAACAAGCTATTGTCGTTGAGGGGGATGCCAGAGAGGTCTTCGCGCCGGTGAAAAACGCGGATGGAGCCCCAACCGATACTCCTGCTGCGACCAAAGCAGCCCTAATCGCCTTGCATCACAACTGGTTAAGGCTGGCCAACTGCACCATTGACGATGGGGTAATGGTAGAAATTCACCCCGCATGGGCCTTGGATGCTGCAGAAGTAAAGCGCAAAATCACCACCCCCATTCACTTTGCAGCCAACACCTATTTGGCTTGAGGCCAATTGTCGCACCAACACTTCAGCGTGCGATTTGCAAAATGCGTGAAAAAACTTTTTGGTATGTAGTCGTTTATCGAGTATGTAATTGATTACAGTATCGAACTGTAAGGTCGTGACTTAAGACGTTCCCGAGCCAACTGGGATGCATTACCTCTCCAGAGGACGACACCCTCTGCCAGGCAGACTGAATGGCTCGAGAGCAGATAGCTTTTGATAACAGGCACTTGTTTGAGGATGAAATCAGGAATGCTGCACGCAGTCATCATGGCGGGTGGTTCGGGGACTCGTTTCTGGCCAGCGAGTCGCCAAGCAAAGCCTAAACAGTTGCTGGCGATGGTTGGCAACCGAACAATGTTGCAAAGCACATTCGATCGCTTAGGCGGCTTGATCTCTAGCGAACATGTTTTGGTACTGACCAACCATCAGTTGGTCGATGAAATCCGCGTTCAGTTACCTGACATCCCCGCGGAACATATCGTTGGTGAGCCTTGCAAACGTGATACCGCACCATGCATTGGCTTGGCCGCTTCGCTCGTAACCCATGCGGATCCTGAAGGCCTGATGGTGGTGATGCCCTCGGACCATGTCATTGAAACCAAAGCTGACTTCCAAGGCGCGCTACGTGCCGCTGCGAAACTGATCGAAGAGCGTCCATCGCGCATCATCACGTTCGGTATTCGGCCCAGCTATCCGGCCGAATCATTCGGATACATTCAACGTGGACAAGAAGTTAGCCAGGGAGTTTACGAAGTTAGTCGATTCCGAGAGAAACCTAACTTACAAACCGCGCAGGAATATGTGGCCTCTGGCGAATTCTATTGGAACAGTGGCATCTTCGTCTGGAAAGCACAAACCATACTTGATGCGTTAAAAAAATTCGAACCAGAGATGTATTCTCATATCGAGAAGATCGCTGCCTCTATCGGCACCACGCAGTTTCCAACGATTTTTGCTGAAGAATTTCAGAAAATTCAAGGCAAGTCGATCGACTATGCTGTTATGGAACGCTACGACGACGTACTTGTGATGCAAGCCCCATTTGCATGGGATGACGTCGGTAGCTGGCAATCGCTGGCTCGACTTGGTCAACGAGATACAGAAGGCAATACCGCTCAAGGAAAATATCTCAACATTGATTCCAAAGAGATGATCGTCCGCTCCGAAGGTGATCACTTAATTGTGACTATCGGTATGAGTGAGACCATTGTCGTCCACACCCCTGACGCAACTCTGGTTGCTCCGAAATCGCAAGAAGAACGAGTTCGAGAAGTTGTCAAACGCTTAGAGGCAGGTGGGATGTTGGGATACTTGTAAGGCACGACCTTACACAATTGCACTAGGCAATTACCCACGTTGAAATCTTAACCAAGCTGAAATAAATAATGTATGGGAATAAAGTTGCTTGGTAAGTGATCAAGACGTTTACCGCAAAGACCAACAGTTGCCCAATCAATCACGCGATGCTGCGCCTTGAAAGCGACTCCTTTTCGGCGGGGTATCAAAGCGCCGCATCCTTCCCAACCTGTCACATCTCACCCCAAGGTAAAGCACCGTGAACGACGCGGATAAAAAACCGGTTGAGATGGAGCAATTGCCAAAGGAAGGACGGTTGGCGGCGATTGATTACGGAACAGTCCGCATCGGAATTGCTGTTTGCGACCCGAGCCAACGCTGGACAACACCTTGCGAAACATGGCATCGTCAACCTAGTCGCGATGAATCTTTTTTTCGGGAGCTGGTTCGTCGCGAACAACTTGTCGGTTTTGTTGTGGGCTTACCCGTCCATTGCGATGGCAAAGAAAGCCAAAAGTCGACCGAAGCACGAGCCTTTGCAAAATGGCTGCGAGATATCACCTCACTTCCTGTTGTTCTATTCGACGAACGCTTTAGCACCTCACAAGCTAAATCGCTGTTGGCCGAGTCCGGCCTCAGCCCGCAGAAACGCAAAGCCAAGCTTGACCAATTAGCGGCCCATATCATTTTGGAATCGTTCCTGGAGTCAAATCGCAACACTTCGTCGGGCCAAAACTCATTGGACGATTCGACGGACGTCGACGCTCAAAACGCTTAAGCCCCCTCCAGGCCTTGCCTGCCAGCCCCCCCAACAGAAGCATCCCCACAACACAAACCCCTCCATTGGGCACGATATCGCCTTTAAAGATCGATTTTCAGGGCAAAATCATCCGGAAATGCCGACCGAAATATGCAAACGAGCGGAACTTTCCCCAGTGCTACATCATCTCAATGTCAGCAAACCAACTGTCCAGCCGAATTCGTTCACAGAACGTGACTTGGGTTGAAGGGTTGGATAACATGGGAAATCTTTAGATCGATGTTTTGGGCAGTGTCACTTTGAAGTGACGAACAAGTGGTGTAGTCGTGACCGAAGATAAATTGGATGAGCTAATCAGCGGGTTCCTCGATGGGGAACTTGAAGCGCACGAATCGCGGGAATTGGAGGAACTCCTCCAACGTGATTCCTCGGTAGCTCGTCGACTTCGCGTACTACAACAAGCTCGAAACACGTTATCCAATTCGGCTCGCTATCGCCTGCCGAGTAATTTTGCTGAAAAAGTTCTAGCTTCGGCCAAACTAGAAGCAGAGCGTCTGCAGTTGCCGGCCGACCATCCCATTCAGTTGGCCAAGTCGCGTGATAAATCGGCAGATGTGCTGATTGTTGCCGCGGTGGAATCTGCTGCTTCCCCAACTACCGAGAGCGTCTCAGCCGTGACGCGGGGTGTCGGCAGAAAAGCAGTCGTTCGCTGGGCGTTTGCCGCTGCGGCCTCGGTTATGCTGATCTCCGGTATTGTGTGGTGGTCCAATCGGCCGGATACGGCGAATGTGGGAACAGCCCAGAACCTAGCACAGAACGATTCGCCAACCATTAGTCAGCCTTCCGAAGAAAACCATCCGACAAATTCGTTACCATCAGCGATAACACCGTCGGAAGGTGCTTTAGCCAATAGCAAACCCGAAACGACCACGCTCGATACCAATTCAAACGTTGTTGAAAAAGGTAGTGGACCTGCAAACAACACATTAAAGCCCTCTGCCATCAACAGCAACACGATCGCATCCAACGCAGAAACAATTGCTTCACCATCTCTTCCAATTTCAGAAATGGAAGAACTCAAATCGATGGCGGCAGTGGGTAGCGATCTGAGCGATAGCTTCAAGATGTTGATGATTGTTGATATTACGATCAGCGAAGAAGCTTGGCGCAATCGAGCTTTTTCACAGATTTTGAATGAGTATGGAATTGCTTACGAGCGTCCCATTCTTGCCGATGCGGAACTAAAGAAGTCATTGGAAGCTGGAAGTTTAGTTGCGAAGTCAGGAACGGATGAGAGTTCTAATGCGAAGGTCTCTGTAGATGCTGCTGGAGAAGTCGACTTGCTATTCGTCCAAGGTCGCGCCGCTCGCTTGGATAATGCCATCAACGAGATCTATGAGCGAACTGAGGAATTCCCAACTATCTTCTTTGACTTGACTCTGGATGCACCCTGCCAAGATGTATTAACACGCCTTGAAGTGGCTGCCAAATTCGAAGGCGATGCGGAGGAGGTCTTCGGTATTGCAACGGTGGTTCAAAATGATGCTCAGATGAGCGGATTCGTCGCCAGTGCACCTAGAGGTAGTCGAGTTGCCAACGCAGTACGGCTGCAAGGCAAGAAGCAATCTCCGGATGAGCCAGTATCGCTCAATCCCGTTTCGACCATTCTGTTTGTACTTCGAAAACCAGCCGGTGCTGAAGGCCGGCCTTAATCAGATTGCTTGTAGACTCAACTACAACACTTTCCAGCCACGAGAAGTACATTCTACCCGCTCCCAACCCTTTTCTAAGTCCCATAAGCTAACGCTGCCAATGGGACTGGGATTGAGCTGTAGTCTGCTGGTATTTCAAACTGACATCGATGCCACCTAACGAAATGCAGCCGGGTATCGCTGATTCGCGATGCCTTCCGACTGCACTTGAATTTGTGACGCTGATGATCACGGTTGTTATGGGAAGAATTACTTGGTTGTTTTCTGGATACCAAGTTCTTAAAGCTTCTTAGCTAGGTCTTCGCCATGGGATGCCGTCTTAACTTCCTGATCGATGGCTAGAATCTTGCCATTCATTCCCACGATGAAAGTTACGCGATTTGACATAGGAGCATCGCCGACTCGCAAAATTCCAAAACGCTTGGCCACACTGCCATCTGGGTCGCTCAGGATTGGATAATCAAGATTCAAAGACTTCGCGAAATCCTTATTCTTCGCGACCGGATCACAACTAGCGGTGAAGTAGGCCACATTGAATTTGCGAAGCAATTCACCATGCTCCTTCATTGACTGACACTCTTTTGTGCAGCCTCCAGTGAAAGCTCTAGGGTACCAAGCGATGATGAAGGCTTTTTTGCCGACAAAATCCTTGAGGCTATATTTCACCCCATCGGTCCCTTCCATTTCGAATTCCGGGCAAGGACTACCGACTTGCAACCCATCAGCCGCCAGCGAGAAATTAGCTACAGTGCAAATCAATCCCAAGACTAAGGGGATAAAGGACCAATTTCGAAACCGAACCATCTTCATTCCTCCTCGAAAAGGCAAAAAACTAAGCAGCACTAGTGCCGCCATACTTTACGCAGAGGTCTTAGTATAGTGGATTTAAAAGATGCCTGCTGTTTGGTCCCTGATTCACTACTCGCGATTCAGTCTTATTCTGTTAAACTTCACCGACGCTCCATTTTGTCCAACTAAACAAAGTTCGCTTTCATGTCTGAATTAACCCCTATAGATTGGCTCTACCTAGTCGTGGGTGCTATGGGGATAGGTATCGCCAAGAGCGGTCTATCGGGCGTTAGCATGGTCCATGTGGTCGTCTTCGCATGGGTCTTTGGAGCTCGAAACTCCACTGGTGTTTTGCTGCCACTTCTTATCATTGGAGATATCTGTGCGGTCTATCTGCTGGGCCGTGACGTGCTGTGGAGTTACGTGAAAAGACTTCTCCCCCCAGCTCTGATCGGAGTTGTGATCGGCTGGTGGCTTTTTACAATCCTAGACGCCGATGTTTTCAAACCACTGATCGGAACGATTATTTTGCTGCTGAGTGCAGGCCAGCTTTTTCGTATGTGGCGTCCGGAGCTCATGGAAAGGGTCCCGCATGCGATTTGGTTTGCCTGGATGATGGGGATTTTAACTGGGATCACAACCATGCTGGCCAATGCGGCAGGTCCCATCGTCGCCTTATTTCTCTTAGCAATTTCTCTCCCCAAAATGCAATTGGTCGCCACGAGCGCATGGTTCTTTCTGATCCTGAATATCAGCAAACTTCCCTTTAGCTATAACCTTGGCCTGATCGATCTGACGACTCTAGAGATCAATCTAGTGCTCAGCCCTGTGGTGCTCTTCGGACTTTACTGTGGTCGCTGGATCGTAAGAAAAATTCCACAGCGAACTTTTGATACGCTGCTGTTCATTTTTACTGCAGTCGCCGCGTTGCGTTTGATCGGCCTTTTTTAAGACATTGAACAGAGAATACGAGCTACAGTAGAGACCTACTCCGCTAAGATTTTCCGAGACCTCAGAATGTTGTTGGATAGACAACAATCTCAATGCGTCGATTCTCAGCTCTTCCCAGCGCTGATTGGTTATCTGCTCGAGGATGATTTGTTCCATGGCCAATGGTGAAGAGTTGATTTTCTGGTAACTGCTTTCCCTTCAGCAAGTAGTCGACAACAGCCATCGCTTGGTTCGTTGACAGCTGCAGTGGCGAATTA
>JAUMAI010000743.1:0-501 GCA_032116775.1 Pirellula sp.
GCTGGGGGATCGCATCGCAATCAGAGCGGGCTATTACAAGGGAGGCTATGGGGAGGGGCATGGGCGCTCGTTCAACACGTTTTTGAATCGCCCGACCGACAGGTCGCGCGGAGAATCCGGGCGTGTTTCGGTTCTCGTCAAGCCCACGGATACGACCGAACTTCTCGTCATTGGTGACATGTCGAGTTTCAACACAGCGTTTGGCTTTGACACCATCCCTTTTGCGACTCTCATTGAGAGGCATACCAAAGGCAACCCGCTCACAGACGATCTTTATTCAAATGATTTATATTCCGAGAGTACCGTGCGTAATAAGGGCATTAGTGCACGTGTTACGCAGGAACTGAGCGATACCCTCTCCCTCACTTCTATCACCGCATGGCGGCGATATCGGTCTAGTGGGGTGACAGATGCTGATGGGAGCACGCGTGCTGCAATCGCTATGCTTCCTTCTTCGCTTCGGGTGCGGACGCTCGACATATATCAAGGCGAGCGGCAGAG
>JAUMAI010000743.1:511-6416 GCA_032116775.1 Pirellula sp.
AACTGGAAGCCGAGCGTCGCGGCGCTCGGCGGGACGTTGACCGTCGTGACGAGTTCGCCCGTCGTGTTGACTCCGAGCGTCAGCGATTCGGCGCTGCAGCGGGCGAAGCAGTTGGGCATGCCGATCTACGTCAAGGCGAGCGGCAGCGGCAATTCTCCCAAGAGCTTCGACTGACATATGACGGCGACGGACCATTCAGTGTGGTCGGTGGGCTGTTTTACTTCAATGAGACGAGCGATGCGACGGCCGACACCTACATCCGCGGCGTTGTTCCATCTTCGCTAGTTGGTGTCATACCTGGCCTCCAATTTCCCGACATTCTGAGATCCTATACAGGCGAATTCAACAATAAGGCTTGGGCCGCATTCGCCCAGGCAGATTATCAATTGTCAGACAAGCTTTCTCTCTCTGCAGGCTTGCGCTACTCAATAGAAAAGCGTCACGCTGACGCCATTCAGCAAGTTCCAGCGGGCTATTTCTCCAGCACGCCGATTACGGGATTTGTAAATTTCCGTGATGACATCGGCTTGAAATATGAAGATCTTTCTCCAAGCATTGGCCTGAATTACAAACTAAATGACGACGTCCTGCTGTACGGAAAGATTTCGAAAGCGTTTAAGAGCGGTGGTTTTAACCAGACTCTGGCTCAAGATCCTTTTGGTCCGGAAACGCTGTGGGCCTATGAGGCCGGTGCGAAGGCAGATTTCCCCGATCAAAATCTTCGACTAAATGCCGCAACATTTTTCTATGATTATAGCGATCTGCAAGCAACTCAGCCGGGCGTAATCGCCGAAACCATCATCATCGAAAATGCTGGCTTGGCTCAAATGTATGGCCTTGAGCTTGAAGCGCAATGGAGACCGTTGGATGGATTGCAGATCAACGGCACGATGGGGTATTTGCACACGGAGTATAAAGACTTTGTCTCCGTAAACGGCGATCTAAGCGGCAATCGACTTCCCGGCGCTCCCGCATTCCAGGCCAGCTTGGACGTGCAATATGCCATTCCTCTCGGAAGTTGGGCAACGCTTTCACCGCGCTTGCAACTGAAGCATGAAGGTTTGACCTATTTCACGCCGGAGAATGACAGGCGTCTTGCTCACCGCCCCTATGATATTCTTAATGGGTATTTGAGCCTCGATGACACTAATGGCGTCTGGTACGCGCGCCTCTTCTTCGAAAATATTACCAATGAACGTTTTCTAACTTCAGCGGGAATTCGGGATTCCCTCACTTGCAGATGCCGCGTCGGAAACGGATTTACGACAAGGTTCAGTGTGGGACTTCACTTCTAAGCCTTCTGTTTTTGGCGCTCGAACGCTCGAACGCTCGAACGCTCGAAGTCTGAAAGTTTTGGATGTCGCGTCATTGTAAGTTTAGTCGCGTCGTCCTCTTCTGCCTTCGCTGTTGATTGGCTCAGGCGTCCAGAATGCGACCTCAATATACTCGCTATTTGGCACCTGAGCTTTTCAAAATGCCTGCCACCCCGGCGGATGGCACCCAAGCAAGGAGTTTATTTTCTATGACGCTATCTTCGGTTTTGGGTGGACGATTGCGAATTCCGGTCATTGCTTCGCCCCTTTTCCTTATTTCGGGGCCTGAGCTCGTGATCGCGCAGTGCAAAGCTGGCGTTGTCGGTTCATTCCCAGCGCTAAATGCGCGGCCTATCAGCCAGCTGGACGAATGGTTAGCGCAAATCACGGAAGAGTTGGAGAAATGGGATAAGGAGCATCCCGATCGACCCTCCGCTCCTTTTGCGTTGAACCAGATCGTTCATAAAACCAATGATCGTCTGGAGGCGGATGTAGAACTGTCAGCAAAATATAAGGTACCCATCACCATTACGTCATTGGGCGCGCGAGAGGACGTCAATCAGGCCATACATGCCTATGGCGGAATCGTTTTTCACGACGTCATTAACAATCGTTTTGCTCGAAAGGCAGTCGAAAAGGGCTGTGATGGTTTGATCGCCGTAGCGGCTGGCGCCGGCGGCCATGCAGGACATTTGTCGCCCTTTGCACTTGTGCAGGAAATTCGCGACTGGTTTTCTGGGCCCGTGGCCCTTTCCGGATCGATTGCAAACGGATCTGCCATTTTGGGCGCTCAAGCGATTGGCGCAGATCTCGCCTATGTCGGATCTGCATTTATCTCCACCCAAGAAGCTCGGGCTCCGGAAGCATATAAAGAGATGCTTGTCGCATCATCCGGTGACGATATCATCTATACGAACCTCTTCACCGGCGTGCACGGCAATTATCTGCGCCCGTCCATCATGGCGGCTGGGCTTGACCCTGAGTCTCTGCCGGTGGCGGATCCCTCCAAGATGAATTTTGGATCGGGAGGCAATCAAAAGGCGAAAGCTTGGCGAGACATATGGGGCTGCGGCCAAGGAATTGGGGCAATTAAGTCCATTCCTACAGCGGGAGAACTGGTCGACAGGCTGGCAATCGAATATGAACTCGCAAGCAAGGCATTGGCGATCAAGTCATATTCTGAAACCGCCCATTTTCCCGCGATTGCGGCCGAATGAGTGGTCTGTTGGCCGGCGGCAGATCAAAAATCTCGGAGTTTTGCCAAACAAGGACCGCAAGCGCGAGCGCAAGATTCTGCATTCAATCACTTCGGACCAGTCACGAGATGCTCAAGAAAAGTTCTCGCGTTTCCACGGCCCTTTTTTCCATGCTGATTGCCTGCAGCTCTGTCCAGGCCCAGCTTGCCAGCGCATCTCTCCAGACAGAAGGTCGCCAGGCTGATCGCGAAGAGCGCGCCGCAGCCGTTCGTAAAATTGCGATCGCCGAAGAAGCTAGGCTGATTGCAATCTTCAAACATATTCACGCCAATCCAGAATTGGGCTTTGAGGAAAAAGCTACTTCGGCACTGATTTCCACGCATCTTCGTGACCTTGGATATGAAGTTCATACCGGGATCGGTAAAACGGGCGTAGTTGCCATACTTCGAAATGGTCCAGGTCCTGTTGTGATGTTTCGTAGTGACATGGATGCGCTGCCGATCAAGGAAGTGACTCAACTTTCATATCGCAGCACCGTTGTCATTCGCGGCTCCGATGGTCGCGAAACTCCGGTTTCCCATGCATGCGGTCATGATATGCATGTGGCGTGGTTGCTGGGGGTTGCGAAAGCGATGGCCAGCCTGAAGCGCCAGTGGTCGGGGACGCTAGTGTTGGTAGCGCAGCCTGCAGAAGAATTGGGGCTCGGTGCCATGGCCATGGTTCGCGATGGTCTGTACAATGTCACACCCAAACCGGACGTTTTGATAGCAGCGCATGTTTTTGCGAGTGCGCCGCCCGGAATCGTAGCTATTTCACCGGGCAGAAGAATGGCTGGATCAGACTCGATCGAGGTCGTGATACATGGTGAGGGAAGCCACGCATCTTCGCCGCAGTCCGCAAAAGACCCGGTCGTCATGGGTGCTCAAGCTATTCTCGCCTATCAGACTATCATCAGTCGAGAACTCGATCCGCAGGAACCGGCGGTCTTGACCGTCGGCGCGTTTCAGGCCGGATCGGTGAGTAACATAATTCCATCGACTGCCGTGCTGAAGATTAACCTGAGATGGTTTGATGCGGGCGTGCGGGACATGTTGATTCAGTCCATCAAACGAAAAACCGACGCAGTAGCGGTCGCGGCGGGGGTCGCGGCTGATAAGATGCCGTCATATCGGATGACAAGTCACGTCGACCCCATCACCAATGACGTGGGTGCTGTTGACCGCGCCATGCCTGCTTTGCGAGCTGCGGTCGGCCCTGAAAATATACAGTTCGGGAGCAAAGCTTTGATGACATCGGAAGATTTTGCGGCGTTGGCATCGCCGTTTCCGGACACTCGGATACTCTACCTCGGCATAGGTGGAGGCAGTCCCAATGTGCGGGAGGATATGCGGCGCGGCATTATACCTCCGATGAATCACAATCCGGGATTTCGTGTCGATCCAGCAGCAATCAAACCGGCTGTTGAGATCAACACGATGGCAATAATGGAATTTCTTCAACCCGAGAAAATTGACCATAGAAACTCTGGACATTGAGCGGAGGATGGGCATGAAAATAACATTTCGTCATCTGTCATCAATTTTTTTGTTGGTGATTAGCTTTACGGTAGCCCCCACCTCCGCTGCATCGCCGTCTGATGACGCAAGCATAGAACAACTGACCAAGGGCTATAAAGAGACTTTGGACATTCTTAATGGAAACGCACCTGCGGATCTCATCATTCAAAACATTAAAATTTTAGACGTCTATACTAACAGCGTAATTCCGGGTTCTCTTTTGATAAACAAAGGAAAAATAATTGCTCTAAATCCGGGCGCGCAATTAAAGTTCCGCAAGGCTTTCGACGGCATGGGAAATTATGCCATCCCAGGCTTTATCGACGCTCATTTCCATATTGAATCGCAAATGGCAACGCCGGCTGCGATGCAGGATATTTTGACGCCGCATGGAACAACTACGGTTTTCGCAGAGATTAACGACCTTGTCAGCGCGGCCCAAGAAAATGGTGTCGAAGCGGCAAAAGATGTCTTCAAAGATTATGAGAAATTCTCCTACCGCCTTTTCATCCTCGCTCCTGGAAAAAAAGTGGATGCGGCCATATCGATCGCTCTATTTGACTGGGCGCCAGTCATCGGATTGGGTGAGCTCAATCACAATCTTCTTCTCGCCGGAGACGAAAAGGAATTCCTGAAGCTTGCTACCGCACATTCTCGCGGAATGATTGTTGACGGGCATGTCGACAGCAACCGCTCGAGTGACCAGCTAAATTTCTTTCCCGACGTTGGTACAAGCAACAATCATAACGTTTTGACCTACGACGCCGCGGTCGCCAGCTTGCGACTAGGTTTGCCAATTCAACACGACCACCAACAGCGACAATCTTCTCCTCGGCACTGACAATAGGTCGGTGAGCACATTGGTTCAGGAGGGCCATATGGACGCGATTGTGCAGAAGGTGATTGGGATGGGTATCAAGCCCATCGATGCCATCAAAATGGCGAGCTACAACGTGGCGCGTAGTTTCCGGATGGATGACGAATTGGGATCGCTAACGCCGGGTCGATTTGCTGACATCATTCTTCTCAAAAGCTTGGATAGGATCGAACCTCTCTTTGTATTCAAGGGTGGCGAGATCGTTGCCGAAAATGGGCGGATGGCGGCGAACAAATCCGTTCAGGTCGATTATTCGCCCTTGATGGCATCGCCGCCGATGGGCCTTGCCGATCTTAAAGAGCAAGATTTGGCGATCGTGCCATTGGAAACATCGTCCGACGGACGCAGCGCCAAATTTTGGGTTTGGAACCAGAGCTTCGGAGACAAGAATGTCTTCACCGAGCAATGGCTTCCTATCCGGCACGGGCGTGCCGTTCCAGAGTGGCAGGGCAAAAAGCTCTCTCGGATATCGATCATACAACGTTATCCGACGTCGGGATCGCGCAAGATTCTTAACGCGTACATCGTTGGCTATGGATTGGAACGGGGTGCAATCGGAATGAATATGGCAGCGCCGTCGCCCTATATTGGAGTGATAGGGGCAACCGATCAGGATCTATTTTTTACAGCCAAGCAGCTCGACGCTCACGCAGGTGGCTTCATGACAACGAGCAACCGGAATATCATCTCGATGCTTGACTTGCCAATTTTTGGCATGATGACGACAATTAAAGCTAAGGATATTGTAGTTAGTCAAGAAAATCTATCGAAATCGGGTCAAGAGTTGGGTTATAGTGACGATATGCCGTGGTTTAGAAAGATGAGTTATCTTTTCTTTTCTTTAGATAGGCATGGTAAAATCAAATAATTAAATAGATTATATGTAATAGTGTTTAGAAGTTTATTATTGTAAATCTGATTTGTTCTATATATAAAATCTGTAAAAATACTAGCTCAGGAGTA
>JAUMAI010000744.1:0-8119 GCA_032116775.1 Pirellula sp.
TAATGCGTTGAGTTCCAGCCAACGTTCCTCGGCAGCGCCGATTTCCATTTCTAAGGCTTGGATTTCTCGATTGAGACGCTCAGCATCTTCGGTATTAGCGGTTTGGAGTAGTTGATCACTTAACGCGATTCGTTGCCCATCTAAAGCTTTAATCGTTTTCTCTAGAGTTTTCATCTCCTTTTGAGCTTGCTTAGCATCCGAGGGGCGACTGTAGTTCGACTTTGAGGTGGTGGGAGTCGAGCTGGTTTTCTTACCAGTCGCACGGGATCTTTCGCCTTCCTCAATCTCTCGGTTGATATAGTACAAGTAGCCATCATAGCCACCTTCGTAGGCCCGAGCCGAAGCGTCCCGTACTTCGATAATATTGGTGGCAATACGACTCATGAAATGGCGATCGTGGCTCGTGAAGATCACCGTTCCTTGGTAATCAATTAGCGCCTCCGCTAAAGATTCAACGGTCTCGACATCTAAGTGGTTGCCTGGTTCATCGAGAACCAATATGTTGTAAGTTCCGAGCAATAGCCCTGCCATGCATAATCGAGCCCTTTCTCCACCGGAGAGAACTTGTACTTTTTTACGCACATGGTCTCCACGGAAGAGCATCGATCCGGCAACAGTGAGTATTTGCTGATTGGTCGTTCCTGGAATAGCTTTGCCTTCAAGATACTCTAACACGGTTTGCTTCGGTTCAAGGGCGGTGTAGACATGTTGAGCGTAGGTGCCAATTTCGCAATTATGACCCCATTTCACCGTACCATGTTTGGGTTCCAGCGAGCCAACAATGGTTCTTAGCAACGTTGTTTTACCTTGGCCGTTATCTCCCACAATCGCCACGCGTTGGCCATGATCGATTTCGAGTTGTATACCTGATGCGACTGTTTTATCGGGATAACCGATAGCCAAGTCAATTAGCCGAACTGCTGGCCCTTTACGAGGCTGAACAATCGGTGCACGGATCGCTGCGGTGGGGAGTTCCGCTTCGATTTCAATCGTCTGTAAGCGTTCCAGTTGCTTTCCCTTGGAGCGGGCTAGTGTGGCAGTGCTGGCTCGGGCTTTATTCTTATCGATAAAGTTCTGCAGATGTTTTTGTTTAGCAAGAATCGCTGCATTGACCTTTTCGTTATGCTCTCTCTGCTGTTCAGCAAATTTCAGGTAGGCATCAATCTTGCCTGGGAACATCGTTAATTTGCCCCGTGTCAAATCAAGCGTATGGTCACAGGTCGCGTGGAGAAACGACCGATCATGGGAAACGATAAGTGCCGCCTTATCAAAGTTCCTTAGGAAATGCTCGAGAAGAATCTGCGTGCGAATGTCGAGGAAGTTGGTCGGTTCGTCAAGAACTAGAAGGTTCGGATCTTTCAGCAATAGGGAGGCGAGTTTTACACGGGTTTGCCAGCCTCCTGAAAGTGCTGATATCGGACCGTTTAAATAATCACCTTTTAGTTCGAATTCGCCGGCAACCTCACCGCATCGCCAGTCCGGTTGGCCGCTATCACGCATTAAAAAATCGAGAGCGGATTCGCCCGGTAGAAAGGTGTCATGCTGTTGCAAATAACCTATGCGCAATTGATTGCTACGTATCACTTCACCTTTTTCCAGGGTTTCTTCACCCAGCAGAACTCTAAGTAAAGTAGATTTGCCCGCACCGTTGCGTCCAACAAATCCAACCTTAACATTATCTGTTAAGGAAACGTTCGCATCGTCGAGCAATAACTGATCGCCATAGCTTTTCTCTGCCCCACGAACTTGCAACAGAATAGTCATTACCCGAACCGTTTCCTTTGGTGTGTTTACGAGCGTACAGTGATTCAAAAAGCGTCTCGTGATTCAAAGAATTGAATCACAGCTTTTAGAGAGACTCATTTTATCCCAAATATCACTCCGCGAATAGGCATTTTGCGGGCGAGCTGTCGCTTCCAAGAGATCGCACGCGGTCGATGTGATGGTGAGGCTCGAAGCATTCGTGAGGACCGAATATAAGAAATACGCCCTAATGCTCGATATCTGGGTGATAAAAGGTTATTGCTATTTGGTGAGTTACCACTGAATGAAGTAACTGATGGAGCGGAATTAGAGAATTCAGTGGAGTGTTGTCGGTTAATTCCTTGAATTTTGTGACGAACGAACTGTCGGCGCAAAATCCACAACGAAGTGCGATAGTTGCGATCAGCTGAACGGCAGGTTTTACAGCGAAGATAGCTTGGTGCATTAGTATCTTCTTCAGGAAGCTATGAGCTATCGTTCTCAGTCGTTTCAGAAGCAATCGCATGAAGTGGCTATTTGAGAGTCGACAGGCGTTAGCCAACTGCTGAATGGTCAGGTCTACACCGAAGCGTTTGGTAAAGATTTCCGAGGCGCACCGTAATATGCTCGGTTCCTTGTGATGATTCCAACGATGCTCGCTAGACTATCTCTCCGTCATCAACGTGTTTAAAAAAATCTTTGTGGTGAGAATGTGGGATTCAAGCCCCCAATTCTGTCCGAAAAATTTAGGGAGATGCGAAGTCGTTTAGGAGAATAGGGATGTTCTATGACCGACGATCGGTGGTACGGTTTTGATAGAAAAATACTATTTTTAAAACACTCGGCACAAGACTGGTGAGGGGGTTGTGCTTTAGAATATAAGCCCTCGATCAGTAGTAAGATTTGCCAGCAGTCTTCTAGAGATCTTATGCTCCCACCATGAAAATCGCTCACCTTTTATTGTTCGCATCGCTCGGAGTTGCCCCGCTGTGGCATTCCATCTCAAATGGAGATGAAAACGGAGACAAAATCGCCTTTTTCGAAGAGAAGATTCGCCCGGTTTTCGTAAAGCATTGTTATGAGTGCCATTCAGCTGCTTCTAGTGAGATCAAAGGTGGATTACAGCTCGATTACCGCGATGGGCTTGTCAAAGGTGGGGAGAGTGGGCCTAGTATCGTTCAGGGCAAGCCAGCTGAAAGCGGGTTGATCGCTGCGTTAAAGTGGGAAACGGTTGAGATGCCACCAACTGGAAAGCTTCCTGATTCGGTAATACGAGATTTCGAAGTATGGGTTGAAATGGGGGCGATTGATCCTCGTGATACACCTCCATCAGTCACAGGGGATGTGGAGGAAAGCTGGAAAGCCACGTTAGCTGAGAGAAGTCGATGGTGGAGTTTGCAACCACCAAGACCGTGTGAGCCTCCTGTTGTAGCGGATCGTGCGTGGATGAATGATCCGGTGGATCGATTCATTCTCGCAAAACTAGAGAGTGAAGGGATATCGCCGGCGCGGGTAGCAAGCGCGGAGGTGCTGTTGCGAAGATTGTTCTTTGTTTTGACAGGTTTACCTCCATCTGCGAGTGAGGTCGTTGAATTCAAAGCCGCCTGGGAGCAAGATGCCGATGCTGCTTATGTAAAAGTGGTCGATTCGCTACTGGAGTCACCACATTTTGGTGAGAGGTTTGCACGCCATTGGATGGATGTCATTCGTTACACCGATACTTATGGCTACGACTGGGATATTCAGGCACAAGGATCTTGGGAATTCAGGGACTATCTGATTCGAGCCTTTAATCAGGATGTTGGGTTCGATCAACTGATTAAGGAACAAGTAGCGGGTGACTTACTGCCTCAACCGAGGATTGATTCCGCGACTGGAACGTATGAAAGCATCATTGGCCCGATGTTTTTTCATTTCGGTGAACGCAGGCATGGCAGCAGTCTGGATTTTAATGGTGTTCACCAAGAGATGATTGATAGTCAGATCGATGCATTCTCGAAAGCATTATTGGGAATGACGGTTGCATGCGCTCGCTGTCATGATCATAAGCTCGACGCAGTATCCCAGCGCGATTACTACGCCCTGGCAAGTGTTTTTATGACGCCGAGATGGACAACTCGCTGTATCGATACGCCGGAAAAATATCAATCGCAAATCGCGGAAATGGTTCGTCTGCGAACTGAAATTCAGCGTGCTATGGGAACGAAATGGTATCGTCAGATCATCGATAAGGATATCGATCTGGATGCGGTGGTAAGGAGCGTAGTAGGAAAAACGCAGAGTGAAGGTGCGATCGAGGGGATAAGCTATCCTCTTATTAAATTGTTCCGCGAAAAGAGTTGGACTTTACCGCAAAACCTGAAAGCAATAGCGGAGCACAAGGCGACGAAGCTCATTATTGAGGCTGATGGAGTAACCGTAAAAGCGACGGGAGAGCAAGTGCCAGAGATCGATGCCTATTCGACGGAGTTTATCACGAGTTCCGGCGAATTTAGTACCTTACGTCTGGAAGCACTTACCGATAGCAGCCTAGGGAGCAATGGTCCAGGACGAACCGCTCATGGCAATTTTGTTTTGTCACACATTCGTGTGTTTGTAAAAGCTTCCAGCGAGTCGGAAAAACGCGAACTGAAAGTGGTTTCTGCAGCGGCGGACTACGAACAGCCAGGGTATCCGGTCGCCGCTGCAATCACAGAGCCTTCTGATGGATGGGGTATTGGTCTCGGTGGGAACGTTAATCGATCCGCGGAATTCAGATTTGAGAATCCCGTAAGCGTGGGAGAAGGAGCTATCTGGTCAGTCGAAATGCGATTTGGGCTGGGTAGTGGTCATAATTTGGGAAGATATCGATTCTCCGTCGGCAAAGATACGATTCAAGGAGCGGCAGCTGACAACATATTGCAAGAGCGATGGAACTATTTGGCGGAGCACTGGAGGAGTGAATCTGAACGTCGGCGATTGCACAATCAGCTTTTTACAAACTTGATGGATTCAGGTGAGGCAAGTCTACCAGATGATTGGACGATTGATGGCAATGGGCTGGCGAATGGTTGGGTTTCAGAGGCTACACCTTTAGTTTCGCTGACGGACGATAGCGTCTTCTCGCGTATCTTACCCCGAGGTTTGCACAGCTATGCTCTTTCGCCAAAATTGTCGGGGGCACTACGGTTGCCTGAGCCGGAACGATTCTCGAAAAAATTTGTCAGTCTCTTTATCGAGGGTGGTGAATGGGCCGGCTTTCGCAGCATTCCACAAAATGCATTTCTGAATGAGGGCCCGGCGTTTTTTGATCCTAACTCTGGTCCAACTTGGTTCTCATTCACTACCACGCCATTACGCCATGGTGTAACGCGGATGTTGACAGAGATATCAACTGCGGATCTGAATGCGAATTTTCCACCTCGAACTGGGGTGGCGAGAATGGGACAAGTTGCGTTACCTAACGAGGATTCCGGATTTGATAAGCGGAGTTGGTTTAGTCTCACTTCGATTGTGGCCCATGATCAACCCGGACAACCGCTGGATGGACTCCACTGTTTTAAATCCCTTTACGACAATGAAGTAGGAACTGAAAGTCTTTCTGTGAAGGAGCGAATTGTTCGCTGGTGGGCTGATGTGGTGCAACGTTTTGCGGAAGGGAAATCAGAAGAGGGCGATGCGAAGACTCTTAACTGGCTACTGGAGAATAAGGTTCTTGGGAACCGTGTGGAACAGGATCCGGACTTAGGCTCACTGATAAAGCGTT
Organism: Pirellula sp.; assembly: GCA_032116775.1. Lineage (GTDB taxonomy): Bacteria > Planctomycetota > Planctomycetia > Pirellulales > Pirellulaceae > JAFLCP01. The sequence continues at coordinate 5,489 of JAUMAI010000744.1, forward strand.
ACCGAGCCATTGAAGCGACTTTAGATTTACCACGTAGCGTCAATAGCATGGATGAACGTGGGGTAGCACCTATAGATTATAAACTTAATGTCCGAGGAGATGTTCACAGCGAAGGAGATGCGATTGCTCGCGATTTCTTGGAAGTAATGGCGACGCAGGCTAAGGTTCGACATGCTAAAGGAAGTGGACGGCTGGAATTAGCTGAGTATTTAGGAAACCGCGATAATCCGCAAACGGCTCGTGTGTATGTCAATCGACTTTGGCAGTGGGTTTTTGGCAAAGGTATTGTGGATACTCCGAATGACTTTGGGAAGCTCGGTGCGCGACCTTCTCATCCCGAATTATTAGATTGGCTTGCGCTACAGTTCATGGAAGAGGGCTGGTCCACCAAGCGACTGATTCGCAGATTGGTGCTTAGTGAAACATTTCGCCAGTCGGGAGAGGTCAGTTTGCGTGGAAGTGAAGTTGACCCAACCAATCGATATCTACATCACTATCCGACCAGGCGACTGGAAGCCGAATTGATCAGGGACAATTTGTTGGCTGTTGCGGGGCGGATCGACAAGTCGCTGTATGGTCGTCCGATTCGGCCACAACGTCCAAAAGAGGATGCCCAGAAACGCTTATTCTCTGGCCCCTTGGATGGAAACGGTCGGCGTTCCATTTACCTCGAAATGTCGGTCATGCAGCCCCCTGAGTTTTTGGTTGGTTTTAATCTCCCTGATCTGAAGTTTCCTGCAGGTCAACGCGATGTAACCAACGTCCCAGCGCAAGCGTTGATCTTGCTCAATCATCCATTTGTGTTGGAGATGGCAAAAGCCTGGGGAGGCCAATTGCTTCGAGATGGGGCCCAGCAGCCAGAAGAGCGAATAGAGGCAATGTTTTTACAAGCTTACGGGCGTCGCCCTGATCAGGAAGAACTTCAGCAATGGTTGGCAGCGGCTCGTGATCTAGCTGCAGCGAGCGATGATATGTTAAATGATCGGGCGGTTTGGGATAACCTTGCTCATGCGATGTTTAACACCAAAGAGTTTTTATATTACAGGTGAAGCGATGGCGAGTCATGACCAAATAATCACGCGACAAATATCGCGTCGCTCGATGCTTCAATCTGCTTCAACTGGTTTTGGATGGCTTGCTTTTTCGGGGCTAGTTCAGGCCAGGCCGCATCCCCATTTTGCAGCGAAAGTGAAAAATGTCATTTTCTGTTTTATGGATGGAGGGCCGAGCCATGTGGACACATTCGATCCAAAGCCGATGCTTACTAAGCATCAGGGTGAGAAGATTGGTCCAGATGCTGTGTCGCTTCGCTCGCAGTCCGACGCGAATCGTGTCTGGTTGGGTTCGCCATGGGCATTCCGAAGGCATGGTGAGAGCGGATTATGGGTGAGTGATCTATTCCCCAACATTGCCAAGGTCGCTGATGAGTTGTGTGTCGTGCGTTCGCTGGTTGGCGAACTCCCTTTACATGGTCAGCAGAATCTTTTGTTGCACACCGGGCGGATACTGGGACAAGCTCCGAGTCTTGGTGCATGGGTCAGTTATGGGCTGGGAACAGAAAATAATAACTTACCTGGCTATGTGGTTCTCAATAATGATTGGGTTCCTAACGGTGGACTCGAGAACTTCGGCAGTTCTTATTTGCCAGCTTCCCATCAAGCAACGATGCTGCGGGCCAATGGAGTCCCCGTTGATAACGTTGTTCCGGCATTATCGAATCCGATACAGCAGCGATTGCTGAAGATTCTGAGCGAGCAAGACCAACAATTTATGAGTAAAGCGTCCGATCCGAACGCTATTGAGGGAGCTATTCGTAATTATGAAACGGCATTTCGTATGCAGAGCGAAATTCCAATGGTGTCAGACATTTCACTGGAAACAGCCTATACCAGAAAACTCTACGGCGTCGATTCAGTGGACGAACATCAGCGGTTCTACGCGGTGCAGGCACTGCGTGCCCGCAGATTGGTAGAAGCGGGTGTTAGGTTTGTTGAGATTACCTGCCCAAGTTTTGATGGGAATAATTCTCCATGGGATCAGCATGGGCAACTTAAAATGAACCACGAGAAAAATGCTCGGATTACAGAGCAGTCCGTGGCTGCGTTAATTATGGACTTAAAGCAGCGTGGTTTGTTAGATGAAACTTTAGTTGTCTGGGCAGGCGAGATGGGTAGGACGCCGCATACGCCCGTTATCACGGAAGGCTGTGGTAGAGATCATCATGTCAACGGCTATTCGATTTTTATGGCTGGTGGTGGCTTTCGTGGCGGGATCGCTTACGGTCAAACAGACGAATTCGGCAACTCTGTCATTGAGAAGCCAGTGGATATTCATGATGTCCATGCCACGATCTTGCATCAGCTTGGGATAGATCACAAACAACTGACCTATCGGTATGGTGGTCGTGATCATCGTTTGACGGATGTGCACGGGAAAGTCTTGCGAGATTTGTTAGTCTAGCCTAGCGTCTCGTTTAACCCGTTGCCGCTAGGCTAGGTTTGGTTCAGCCGGAGTCAGCACTGCCAAACAACTCACCAACGCCTAGAAGACAAGTGTTAGACAACTAAGACAAGTGTTAGGTACCTTAGTTGAGTAATAACCCAAACGGTAGCAGACCTAGCCTAGCGTCTC
>JAUMAI010000745.1:0-3762 GCA_032116775.1 Pirellula sp.
GCCGCCAGGATGATCGCTCGATTCGCATAGATCGTACGGCAATGATTGCCATCGACCACTTCGACTCCTACAGCCTTTTGTTGTTCAAAAATAATTCGTCGCACTTTGAGGTTAGTTTCCACGTGCAGTTTTTTGGCTGTAGTGGGTATGGCCGCGAAGGCTTGGAATGCATCGACACGACGACCGCAAAATGTGCTTCGAGGAAATACACCGTGCGTGTAATCGCGGTGCTCTAGAAAGTTGCATATCGATTCGTTTCGGCTTGCTTGACAAGCAGACAAAAAAGCTTCGCTCAGGGGATGTATTTCAGGTTGTGAATCGATAGTCCAGTTTAGCTGCGCGTGGGGCGATTCGCTTTGCAGATGCGGTAAGTGGCTGCGTAGTACTTGAGGATCGATATTCCATGTTCGCGCTAGTTGGTGCCAATCGGCCCGCGCGCCGGGAAGATAGATCATGGCATTGATAAGGCTACTACCTCCTAAGCCTTTACCTCGCGGCCATGCGATTCGGCGTTGTCCCAAGTAGCGCTGTGGTTCGGTTACGTAATTCCAGTCCAGTTGGCTCCGGAATAGTTTGGAATAACGAACCGGTGTGGAGCGTTGCAGCGACAGTTGAACGCTCGAACGAGTTTTGCACTGAGTCGCCGGCGAAGCTGCTTCGATCAGTAAAACTTTTCCAGGTTCTTTTTGCGCTAGTTGGCTGGCGATCAGGCAGCCTGCAGAGCCTGCACCGATAATAATGAAGTCCATAGGTTCTATTTCTACGAGAAAATCAAGCTTGCGCATTCTCCCCCTGCTCTACCGTTTACAATAGGAACAGCTACATTATCACTGTGGCAAGCGACAGATGGGGTCGATTTCCTGCGTTAAGGTGTTAGACCGAACAGATTTGAGAATTCGTATGAAAACGCGAATCGTACAATCTTGGCAAAGAATGTGGACACTCACGAAAGATTTCGTGGTCTACAAAATTCTTCATGCCAACGATCCGCCTTATTCGTTAGCGATGGGAATTGCTTTAGCCATGTTCGTGACCTGGACCCCCACGATTGGGTTCCAGATGGGCTTGGTTTTTGCCTTGGCTTGGTTATTTCGTGCCAACAAGCTAGTCGGTTTGCCTTTGGTTTGGATCTCTAATCCTGCCACCATCATACCAATCTACTATCCATGCTACTGGATCGGGCTAAAGCTGTTGGGGATGCCTGGCAAAGATTTGGCTTGGTGGAAGGGGTTAGCAAATCCACCGACGGATTGGTGGCCGAAGGTCCAGTTTTTTGGGAAAGCCTTTTACGAAATTGCGGCTCCTCTATGGCTAGGTTGCATAGTCGTCGGTGGGGTGTTGGGCGTCATTTCCTATTTCATTTCCTACCACACCATTTGTTGGTATCGAATGAAGCGTTGGGGCCAACTTGTCCCCCCTGCTCCGCATTCCATCGAAGAACTGGAGCAACAAGCGGACGGAGCAACTGTAGTGGAAGTTGCCACACTGCCTGAAGACTACCGCGATGTTACGGTACCTGGCGATAAGAAAGGTGCCTAACCGAACGCCGCGACCAAGTATACGGTGTATCCGAACTGGCTGCAGTGCTAAGACGACTTCAACAGTTTCAGACTTAGCATAAATTCGGTATCTGCAACGCTGCGCCCAAGTCGCTGAGCGATCTCGCCAGTCGACAATCCTAATTCTGCCATGCGGTGACAACGTTGCAGCAACGCGGGTTCGATAAAGGGAGCGGTCGTTTCAGGTTCGCTTAAATGCCGGGCTTCTGTTTCTAGTTTACCGGGTCTTTCGTTTTGCGACTCAATCACGCTTTTGTCGGATACCGATGTGGACTGCGCAAGAGAGGTTTCACGCAACTCCTCGATACGCCGTTCCAAACGCTCTGTTTCCTCGCGGGCCATTTGCAGCAAGGACTGAAGAACTGCCGATTTGGTCTGCAACTCTCCCTGCCAATCGCGCATTTGATCATAGAGATCGATCGTCCAGCGACTGATCTCCATCGGTGCATTTCCCATCGAGAGTCCGGTTAACGGACCGGCGTTAGTGATCGAGTTCGGTGTTGGCTTCGTATCGAATTTCCGCGAATCGCGACGATTAAGTTCGACTTGCCTCCCATTGCGTTTGAGCAATACCCAACTGACCAGGGCAATCCCGGCGATAAAGAGTATTGGCTGAAGGTTGGGAGGAATGTTCATGGGACGTTAAAGAATCGGGCTTGGTGAGGTGAATAGTCTGGCAAAGCATTTAAGTTTCAGACAAAACAACTTCGGCAAAGCTCTCGCCGAAGCTGGAGGTCGTGTCGCGACTTGCATCGATTCACCGACCAATAGAACTCTACCACATGTTTCTTACCGAGTTCCCGAACCTGTGAAAAACTAAGGAATGTACCGGTTATAACGAGGAAATGGCATACTCAGTAAAGTTGCTAGCATTGCAGAAGCTCTGTAAGTCGTGCTTTGTAAGTTGAACAGAAGATTGAAAAAATGGCAGAGTTGGTAGGTGGGAGTTACAGCTTCGCTGATTAAGCCAGCGCAAAAACGCCAACTTTTTTCAAGAAACCAACGTAGAAGCAGATGTGTCATAGCAATAGTGATTCGATTGGCACAGTGATTGCATTGGATTCTTTTCGAAAGTTGGCAAGAGCTTGTTGCAGGTGTGACAAACGCGTTTGCCGGGCACTGTGGCATTGGAGCCGTGAGTGCTGATTGATGGAGTAAGAGTCAAGCTGAAGGAGTAAGTTATGCTTGTATTAACCAGGAAGGCTGATGAAACAATTCGAATTGGTGACGACATCGTGGTTACGATTGTGCGCGTGAAAGGAAACAGCGTACGAGTAGGAGTCGAAGCCCCGAAAGGTGTGCGTGTGGTCCGAGGTGAGCTATTGGATCGCACAGTTCCAGACTCTAAGGATATGGAGACGCTCAACGACGTCTCGGAAGTAAGGCCTGAGTCGGAACGTCTGCGAGAGCGAAAGCAGATAAGCTCAAAGCAGTCGCACCGCAAAGAAACGAGTGGCGGAACGAATCGATTGGTGGAGCCAAAGAGCTCTTTAAGTTCTTATATCATCGCGGCTCGTATACCGTTGAACCGAAACTCGGATTCAGTGACGACACGAGTGGGTTAAGGTAGAGTCTTAGTTCGGTTGCAATTCTACTGTGAAGCTACGAAGAGCAAAAAGTAAAGCTTCCAGATATTTCAAGGATTAGCGTGTGCAGCCAATGACTGCCCGATGGATCGGGCAGTAGTTGAACTGTAAGCTCTTGTTGGCAGTGTTACTGAGTGATCTCATCTTGCACTGGCAGGAACCACAGTTGATGCAGCCGGCTCTGGAAGAGCCTGCTGCACGGGACGACTGAGTGGAACCGACATCGCTGGGTTAGGGATGAGTTTGACCTTATCGCTGAATTTCTGACTGCCTGATTCCCCGCTGCGATCTTGCAACGCAAGTCGAGTAGGTGATTTAAGATCTGAAAGATGCTCCACAAGGATGCGCCTCACTTCTAAAATAGCGCGCGGTATACGATGGATTTCTTGATGTTCGGCTTCAACGATTAATTCACTTTGGACATCATGAATTTTTGCACTTTCGATTTCGACAACTCCATCGCTGCCAGCTGAGATTCGCCCATAGATCCCTTTTTCTGGAATGGTTCCGATGATGTTGTGATACTTTGTCCAGGGAGCGGTAGGAGCTTTCAGTATGACTGGGAAAATCGGTGATTTGGGGCTCAATGAATCGATACTGGTTTGGGTCGTAAGAAG
>JAUMAI010000746.1:0-1375 GCA_032116775.1 Pirellula sp.
TTCTTTCTCAAGCTCCTCAATGAGATCATGACGCAACGACCAGCTCGTTACCTAAAGCGCAAGCAAGTATCTAGCGAAGGTATCCGCCTATACCTTGAGAGAGCGCCACTTACCGTGGCAAAATCGCGCCGTCAACAAAATGGCTCGAACTAAAAGGTCGCTGATCATGGCGTACCAGGCACCTTGAACGCCCCAACCTAAACCTGCCCATTGCTGACCAAACCATAGCGACTCATGGCAAGCCAGAAAATACGTTAGCGGAATTCGAATCAGCAGGAAGCAGATAAATGTGATTGCTAAGGGTCCCCTAGTATCCCCGGCACCACGCAGAGCACCTGAAAAGACTAGTACAAACGCGAGCGGTATCAGCCCGAGTGACACAATTCGCAGCAGACGCGATGCCTCCACCAAAAGTTGCCTATCATGATCCTGCACGAACCAGCCCACAACTGATTCGCTGGATGTCAAAAATAGAAGGACCGCACAGGCAAGTGTAGTACAACTTAAGCCACAGGTAATCCAAATGGCCTGCGCTGCGCGCTGAGGCATCTTAGCCCCCAGGAATTGCCCAGCGAGGGTAGCTGCGCTAACCTGGAATGCTGTACCTGGCGCATAAGCGATCGCTTCAACTCGAATGGCTAATCCATGCGCTGCTGCAGCCAATGTTCCCAAACTGTTGATGATACCTACGAACCACAGATGACAGAAAACCGTTGCCATCATGTCAGCTCCACCGGGCAAGCCGACTTTTAATATTCTTTTCATTTGCACTAAGTTCGGCCTTAAGAGATTCGCGTGCAATCGTAGGCCAAAATCGCCTCGCCATAAAAATATCGCGACCAAACTTGCACCAAACGAATATCCTGCCGCCGTACCTATTGCCAACCCTTCCCATCCTATTTTGGGAAAACCAAGAGCACCCGTAACTAATAAGGTACTAAGCACGGTGTTTACAAGGTTCACAAGTCCCATGACCAGCAAGCCACTCAACGTATTGCCGGCACCACGAAAGGCGGCCACTCCTACCTGCTGAAATGTCATTAATGGAAGGATGGGGATAATCCATCGAAGATATGCACTAGCTGCAATTTTTGCTTCGTCACTCAATTGCAACCAGCCTAATAAAACATCTGAACCGAAGTAAAAACTAAACCACATCAACGTCGATAAAAGAAGGGCTAATACGATGGCTTGATTGGCCACTAAGTTCGACTTGAGACGATCACCAGCCCCGACTTCACGAGCAACGACCGCTGTCGTACCAATACTGACAACACTCATCAACGCTGGAATCATCCAGAGCAAATAGGCCATCTGGCCCATAGCAGCCATATGATGCGTTTCCAGATAACGTCCGGTCAGAAGTGTATCGACC
>JAUMAI010000746.1:1385-4928 GCA_032116775.1 Pirellula sp.
TGCTCTACAAATACTGGCCAAGCCAGCAAGAGAATAGGTTTTAAGAGAGTGGGTTGATGTACCAACGATCCTTTGTCGATCATTGGTCACCGCCATGAGCAGGAATGACTACCGACTCCGCTGGAGGTAACATTTCTCTCAGTGCAGCAATAGCGGAGCATAGTTGCTCTAGATCCGATCGGCTGTGCGCGGAGGTAATACTAATTCGCAGCAGAGCAGAATCTTTTGGCACACTCGGTGGCCTGATCGCTGGAACGTAGCATCCCATTTGCATCAAGCGATTAGAGAACTCGACGCATCGATCCGAATCTCCGATGTAGATCGGGATTATCGGACTATCTATTCCACCGATCTGACATCCAATTCCGAGAAGATCATTTCGAAGCTTCCAGGCAGACTGACGAAGCTCCTGTCGCTCGCGTGACATGCCGGTGATGATTCGAATAGCGCTCCGAGCAGCACCCGCCATCGCAGCAGGCATTGCTGTGGAGAACACAAAGCTACGAGCGCGGTGAATCGCGACTTGAATAAAATCTCTGGGACCTACGACGAACCCTCCTAAACCACCAATCGATTTACTCATCGTACCCGTGCGAACTAACACGCGGTCGCTACATTTCGTTTCATGACACCAACCAGCCCCTTGGGCACCGTAAATACCTGTAGCGTGTGCCTCATCCACCACTACTAAACAACTATATCGATCTGCTAGTTCACAAATCTCTGGCAAGGGGGCTAAATCACCATCCATACTAAACAATGAATCGGTGACAATAATAGCCTGTCTATACTTGGCTCGATGAGTCTTGAGTTGCTGCTCTAAGTCCTCGATTGAAATATGTCGATAGCGATGTATGTCGGCTCCGGATAGGCGGCAACCATCGATCAAACTTGCATGATTCAATCTATCACTGAAAATACCGTCGGTTCGTCCAACCAACGAAACAACAGCAGCCACATTAGCGGCATAACCGCTGGAAAACAGTAACGCAGCTTCTGTTTCTTCAAAACTAGCCATCTCCTCTTCTAATAAGAGATGTTCGGGCCTACGTCCTGTAACCAGTGGGCTCGCACCACTTCCCCATCCAAATTCAGCTACAGCAGCTTGTACTGCACTAACCACTTCTGGATGTGTGGCTAGATTCAAATAGTCATTCGAGCCAAAATTCAGGATGCGTTGATCGGAGTACTGAACCATGCCTCCCTGCTCTTGCACATGGCCGAAAACCCGCAATTGTCTTCGGCCACCAACAGCATCGATTGCTCGCAGCTGCGCTGCCCAATGCTCGTACCACGACTCACGCCAAGCCCCCATGTCCGATCTACTTCGTCGTAAACGAAGCTCCCCATTTGCCGCTGTAGACAAACTCGGAAATCTTCTTGCGATTTCGAGGCTGCGTATCTCGACTGGCTAACGCTTCCTGTCCAGGTATCAGGTCGGTTGCAGCATAGCCGATGGCAATCGCAGTTTGCGGTACGAAGCCATCCGGTATTGCATAAAGTTGCCGTATGCGGCTGGGATTGATTCCACCCATCTGATGAACGTGAAGTCCCAGCGACGTGGCTTGTAAACTTAGGTGCGCGACAGCCTGTCCGAGGTCATAAGCATGACAACGATTGGGTGTGTTATTGTGGGTAAAGGTTTCTTTGCTGACCGCAATCAACAACGCACCTGCAAACTTTGCCCACGCCTGGTTTGCTTCCATCAAACAACTCAGCATCGCCTCAAACGATTCCTCGTTATTTCGCTCCGCTAATACAAAGTACCACGGCTGTTCGTTGTAGCTAGACGCCGACCAACGCGCCGCCTCAAGACATTGCAACAACAAATCGCCAGGTACCGGTCGTCCATCAAAACAGTAAGGACTCCATCGCTGCGTAACCATCGGCAGTACCGCATAATCCGGTTGCCCGACTTTAACATGTCCCATGCTTGCCACTCCAATTTCTATAGATCTGATTCTCAAACAAGCGTATGGTAAAGTTCCGCCACAGACGCTTCGCAACGAAGGTGACGCCCTGAACTGCTGGCTTGATGAAAAATGAATTTCAATATGTTTGCTGATTCAATCGCGAACGACTCTAGTCAACTTTGGGCTTGGAAACATGAAAACGAAAATCATCGAAAGCGATATGCCCCCAATTATCTTCTTTCTTGTCCACGATATGCACAACGATTGTCTTGCCCTGATGCATGGATAGATCAACGACAACGCGATTCAACTCATCGCTATTGCGGCCACTGGCTTTGTAAATCGTATTACCTGTTTCGCTATCCAAGAGTTCCACATAGGTCTTATCCGATTCACCGCCGGCAATCAGAAATGATGCCCAGGGATGGGCTACTTTAAATCGGCGGCTGGTAAATTCCCCAGTCGTTTTGTCACCCACGAATTTCTCAGTGGCAATCCATTTCTTACCTTGCTGACGGGCATTGCTTCCAGGCTGGAGCGTCGCCATGAAGTCTGCATCTACTGGCTGTCGCAATAATACTCCACCATCTGCATCCCAATCTTGTAAGCTGCCACTTTCCAAGTCGAAATTAAGCGGCTGACCTTGTACGGCTGGACGCAGTCCACCCAAGTCGTCGCTGATTGCCACAGACTCTTCTGCAATCGGCAGTGTCTTAGCAGGGGATTGAAGTGGAGTCTTTTCATCAACCTGAATATGCGCGAATACCCCCCGTTTATTGCCGACGATGATATCGGGACGGCTGTCTGCATTGATATCCATTACTTTTACTTCTGTACCTACACCACTATTTCGATCGATAATGTGAGGCATAAAACGCAAACCGGAGGGTGTGCGAGCAGTTTCAAACCAGATCAATAAGGCGGGATCGTTTTCGCCAGCATCTCCTCCATTGTGAGCCCACCATCTTTTTCCGGTTACGATATCTGGCACTTTATCACCATTGATGTCGGCGATATCGATTGCATGTAACTGAGAAACCGCTAGCCCCGTCGGACTGGTTTCGACTTTGTCAGTCATGATGTCATGACGCGAAAACTGATCGCCTTTATCATCGAGCCGTTTGTAGTACGCCAAGCCAAATCCATGCGCAGCCAAACTGGTAATAACTTCATTGCTTCCATCACCATCGAGATCGACGGCGTACATCTGAGCTCCTCCGGGTCCCGAGAAAGCAAAACCATGAAATACCCAGGGTGCTTCCGTTTTCTCCGCGGGGTGTTCCCACCATCCATCCTTCTCTAAGATATCCTGTCGTCCATCGCTATTAACGTCTCCGATTCCCAAGCCGTGAGTGAATCGCTGATAGCCTCTCACTGGCGTTACGGCTACGAATTTCCAGGGCTTGGTCGGATCCTCACCAATCTCCGTATAACCGAGCTTACCTTGATGGGCACAAACCAATTCGGGCACCCCATCTCCTGTTACGTCGCCCCAAATCGGAGATTCGTTATCGACCGATGCGAGCGTTTCGAAACGGTCCCAACTTCCTTGACGTGATTCACTTCCACCAGGATTCTTGTGCCACCAACCTGCAGCGCCTGGAAAACCGACAAACACAACATCGAGTTT
>JAUMAI010000747.1:0-4309 GCA_032116775.1 Pirellula sp.
TGCAGTTGCTCCAGATCGTCACCTAACAAGCCTGCGGAGCTATCCGCTGCATGAAACAACAAATATTCTTTCCAAGTCTTCAGGTCCGTATCAGCGATGAGTTGATTGGCGGCCTCAACAAAACTATGCTGCTGTACGATAAATGCCTTTTGGTCGTTGAATCCAGCTATTTCAGCTAGGGTTTTCCAAGGAAAGTTTGGCAACTTGGCAGCAACTTCCTCCGCAGTCATTTTGTTGTAGGTTTTCAATGGATCGCGATTTTCAACATTGGTCCATTGCGATTTTGCTAGGGCCGTTTCCAGAGCTAGAATCCGGTCAGCAGCGCCACTTGGGTCAGCATAATTGACTTTAGTGAGCAGAGCCGCAACATACTTCTTGAACTCTTCCCGTACTTCCTTGTACTGAGCTTCATCGAGCAAGTAATAATCACGATCGGGTAAGGTCGTACCGCCTTGCCCAATGTACACGATGTAACTTTCAGAATCTCGAGCATCAGGTTCGACCCCATAGCTGATGATATGCGGAATACCGATTCTGCCAAAATACCCGCAGATCTCACCTAGCTGCTCTTTACGCTCAATTTGGTTGATACGCTCAAGAAGATCGCTGATTGGCTTAATTCCCAATTGGTTGCGCAATTCGGTATTTGTGAACGATCGATACAAATCACCCACTTGCTGGCTGGCGATATTACTTTTGTCCTGCGTCGCAGCTGCGAATTCAATAATGACTTTAATCTGCTCTTGGGTACGATCATTGAGGATCGAGAAGGTTCCGTAGTCAGCGCGATCGTCTGGTATCTTTGTCTCAGCTAACCACTTCCCATTGACACTGAGAAAAAAGTCTTCGCCGAAGTTGACCGCTGGATCAAATCCAGTGGTGTCGATGCCCGAAACGGGCGACTTATTAGCGTCATCAGCTTGTTTGGTCCCGCTGGCGATCGCTTCAGCGAATTGAGAGCTTGTTTCGATTCCGCTCCCCTGACCGTACACCTGCTCAGCCCCCAGAGGCAACGCCACACCTACGAGCGTCCAAAGTGCAACGCCGCTAAACCTTCCGCCGACCCATCTCATCGCATTTTCCTCATTGAGTTATTGCTAAAGCCGCTTTTTCTGCGCATATCGAGTGCCAACTCGAAGTTGGCAGGATACCTATCCCCGTTCCCAAGAATTTCTCTCAGTCACCAACTCGCTCGACAGACCAATCAGTTTCCAGCATCCTAGTTCTATTGACAAGCTCAGGTGCCCAACTTCCTAAAACTGTTTTGAACCATTTCCTGCAATTATCCACTCTTCGGTCGCCCCGTTGATCCCTGAACTGTTTGATACGCTCGGCGTTTTACGGCCAGTCGTAAATTTGTTATATTTTCGCAGCCCGTTGCAACACTAATCGGCGTTCTACGATCGACAGCGATCGCGGACTAACTTCCTAGTTGGAACCTGGGCAATTCGTTTCTTTTGCACATTCTTGTCCAAAGTGACACCCGACGATGCGATTCTTTCCACCCACAGCGGCTCTCTATTTGATGGTCGGTTTTTCAGCGTTCTCCTTGAGTGGATGCAACTCTAACTCGAATACGCCTTCCGCAGGCGCTGCTTCCAACAATTCAGCCATAGCTGTTTTACCGATTCGTAGCATTGAACAGGACACTGTTGATTTCGAAGAATACATCGGTCGAACTGAGGCATCTGAAACGGTAGAGGTGAGAGCCCGGGTCTCCGGTTTTATTAAAACTGTCAATTTCCAAGAAGGAACTTACGTTCAAGAAAACGATTTGCTGTTCACAATTGAACCTGATCAGTACCAGGCGGTCTATGACCAGGCAATGTCACGAATCGATTTGGTCAATGCGACGGCTGAATTAGCTGCCAGCAAATTAGCCCGTGCCAAAAAATTGATCGATGCAAATGCGATTTCTCAGGAAGAGTATGACGAGAATGTTGCAGCCGATAAAGAATCGAATGCAGCGATCGCTGCAGCCAAGGCAGATGCTGCCGTTGCCGCACTGAATTTAAAATACACAGAAGTTCGGGCGCCGATCAGTGGCCGTATCGATCGGGCTCTTATTACTCGTGGCAACATGGTCAATGGTGGGATTCTCGATGGTTCGCTGCTCACTCGGATCGTGCATAACACACCGATGTTTGTTTACTTTGATGTGGATGAACGATCTCTACTAAACTATCAGCGTTTATTAGTTCAAATTGTGGCAGAATCGGGTATTACGAAAAACGAAATTAAAAATCGACAGGTTCCCTGCTACATGCAACTGCAGGACGAAACGACCTTTACACATCTCGGTTACCTAGATTTTATTGAAAACCGCGCTGATTCTGACACAGGAACGATTCGCGTACGTGCGGTATTTGAGAATCAGGACCAGTTACTGACAGGCGGCTTATTTGTGCGTGTTCGAATCCCGAAACGTCGCTCAAGCTACAAAGCGGTCATGATTCCTGAACAAGCCATTGTTTCTGATCAAACAGCTAAATCTGTTTTTGTGATCGGGCCAGATAATGTCATCGAGCGACGCTCCATCACGCTCGGATCCCAAAAAGGTGAACTCAGAGTAGTACAAGAAGGATTAAAGCCAGGCGAAACGATCGTGATGGAGGGAACCCAAAAAGTTCGTCCTGGCGTGAAAATTACTCCCACCGCGAAATGGGAGGAAATGGAAGCTAATTTCTATCAAAAGGCTTTGGCCAAACAAATTAAATTAGTGGATGCTCCACCTCAAACCGAGTTGCCCGCGAATCCCTCGCCAAATTCGAGTCCCGCTGAAGCAGCACCAGTTGCTAATCCTACCTCCCCCAATTCAGGCTCGAATTAGTCCTTTGAAAGGTCCACTCCTTTGATCTCGAGATTCTTTATTGATCGTCCGATCTTCGCAGCTGTCATCAGTGTGATTATCACACTGACGGGCGGGATTTTTGTATGGACGCTGCCGATCACCCAATATCCAGACATCACGCCTCCCACGGTTTCTGTCTCTTGTTTTTACCCCGGTGCTAGTAGCACAGTCGTTGCAGAGACCGTTGCCTCACCGATCGAACAGCAAGTGACTGGCGTTGAAAACATGCTTTATATGTCTTCGCAGTGCACCAACGACGGCGGTTATAACTTGACGGTAACCTTTGACGTAGGCACTGATTTAGACATGGCTCAGGTGCTGGTTCAAAACCGCGTCAACCTCGCCCTACCAAGTCTGCCATCTGAAGTGAAGCAAACAGGCGTAAGCGTTAAGAAGAAATCTCCTAGTATTCTTCTAGTTGTCAATTTGGTATCTCCTGACAAGTCACGAGACCAACTGTTCTTAAGCAACTACGCCACCATTCGCTTGCGAGACGAACTGGCCAGACTGCCTGGAGTAGGTGACCTGAGTTTCTTAGGTCAACTGGACTACAGCATGCGAGTTTGGCTCGACCCCGATCGCATGGCCACTCTTGGCCTGACCGCTTCCGACGTCGCTGCTGCTATGAGAGAACAAAATGTGCAGGTGGCGGCTGGCTCACTTGGTCGTGCTCCAACACCAGCCGGAGAAGCTTTTCAATACACCTTGAACACTCTAGGACGTCTCACGGATCCCGATCAATTCGCGAACATTATCGTGAAGGTCGCCGATAATGGCCGCGTGGTTCGACTTCGGTCAGTCGTTACTGACCCCTGGACCGACGAAAATGGTAAGCAATTCGGCGGCATTCAGCTCGGTGCTAAAAACGAAGACACCTCTTGCTCTTTGGATGGTAACCCATCCATCGGTATTGCCATCTTTCAATTGCCCGGTTCGAACGCCTTGGACACCGCCAAGGTTATTCGCGAACGCATGGAAGAGCTCAAGAAGGGTTTTCCTAATGGTGTCGATTACAAAATTATCTACGACACCACACCCTTTATTTCCGAATCCATTTTCGAGGTTTTCAAATCACTGCGAGACGCGATTGTGCTAGTCGCCATCGTTGTCCTCGTCTTCTTGCAGACCTGGCGAGCCAGTTTGATCCCATTGATCGCGGTACCGGTGGCCATTATCGGAACCTTTGCGGTAATGTCTGGTATTGGCTACAGCCTTAACAATCTGTCGCTTTTCGGACTGGTCTTAGCTATTGGTATCGTCGTTGACGATGCCATTGTTGTGGTCGAAGCCGTCGAACATAAAATCGAGCATGGACTTAATCCACGCCAAGCAACCATTGAGGCGATGAATGAAGTTGCCGGTCCGATCATTGCTATATCACTTGTGCTCATGTGCGTTTTCATTCCGTGCATCTTCATTTCGGGCATCACCGGTCAGTTCTTTCGGCAATTCGCGGTG
>JAUMAI010000748.1:0-3924 GCA_032116775.1 Pirellula sp.
TTTTCTTGGCGGCTGCTACAAACATAGCGCCAGCATCCCGAGATAATTCACTATGCTTAATCCAGTCTGCCACATCTTTCTCTGGAAGTCGTGCAAGAAGAAGGTTTCCCCCTTCGGCTAATATCATTGCATCAGAGCGGATCGCTTTCCAGGCGGCATTATCAGCAGGTTCTTGAGCCATAGCGGGTTTAAGACGGCGATAGGGTGCTTGAAAAACCCCTTCCATGAAATCATGCATACTGACGTAGAGCGGTTTCACCTTACCTGCTGTCTCGTCGTTTACCGCAGAGACTGCAGGCTCGTGTTGATCGGACTCACTGAAGAGAGTGAAAGCTGTCAAGCCAGTGACCATAACACAGGCTAAGAATGAGCCCCAACGAGTCATATCAAACTCCGAAAGAATAAATGTCTTGATACAGTTCCAGGGCCTCTGGTGCCCTCTTGCGATTCACTTCGGCTAATACTGAAGCGGATTGGTTTTGGGCAGCAAGTGCAGTTCTGCCGGATTGCCACTAGAGAATATCGTAGATCTTTACCCGGCATTTTTGGAGGTGACATCAGGTCTGGATGGGGAATTTAAAAGGAAAAAGGTGTACTACTACTTTTGCCGTCATCAATATTGGGCCAAAATGAATCTCCAGCACCGATATTTAATATTCGACGCCCGCTGAAATGCGTCTGCCGATTTGAAAGGATATTCCGTCATGACTCTTAATCGCCGAGCCTTTTTGGATAGAACAGCTTTAGCGACCGCAGCAGCTGCGTTAGCCGCACGTCCATTTGAAGCAATGGCAGTGGAAGATGAAGCGAAGAAAGCTGCCGGACCCAACGAAAAAATTCGTGTTGCGGTGATCGGAGTCAATGGCCAAGGTGGTGCTCATGTTGGAGAGTGGTTAGGAAATCCCGATGTTGAGCTGGTTGCCATTTGCGATGCGGATCCGGCGGCGTATCAGAAGCATGTCAATCGATTCAAGGATATGAAGAGCCCTCCGCGTTACGAGCAGGATGTGCGAAAGTTACTGGAAGATAAATCGATTGATGCGGTTTCTATTGCCACACCGAATCACTGGCATGCTTTGATGAGTGTATGGGCAATGCAAGCTGGTAAAGATGTGTATATCGAAAAGCCTTGTAGCCATAACGTTCGTGAAGGACGCGTTATGACCCAGTGGGCTCGCAAGCTAGGGCGAATGTGTCAGATGGGCGTACAGAGCCGCAGCATGTCTGGTATGCGGCAAACATTAGAATTTGTGAAGAGTGGTAAGATTGGAGACGTGAAGGTTGCGAAAGCTATTTGTTATCGTCGTCGCGACAGCATCGGTTTGGTAGACACCGAAGCTCCGATTCCCACTGGCATGGATTTTGATCTTTGGTGTGGGCCAGCACCGAAAATTGTTCCCAAGCGTAAAAGGTTGCATTACGACTGGCATTGGGTTTTTGCCACGGGCAATGGCGATCTCGGTAATCAAAATCCTCACGAGCTTGATAAGGCGCGGTGGGGACTTGGTAAGCAAGAACTTCCCAAGCAAGTCGTAAGTATCGGGGGAAGATTAGGATATGTAGACAATGGCGATGTAGCGAATAGCCAAGTCACAATCTTCAAATGGGATGATGCGTTAATGATCTCGGATGTCCGCGGTCTACCAATCAAAACACCGATTACCTTTGGATTAAAAGGTGGTCCATTTAATGGGGCTTGCAATATTTGGTACGGAACGACCGGTTACGCGGTTGGGCCGAACTACACCTCGGGAATCGCGTTTGACTACGATGGTAACGAACTGGGACGTTGGAGCGGCGGAAGTTATCAGGCTCACTTTGCTAACTTTGTAAAAGCCATCAAGAGTCGTGACTACAAAGATCTCCATCTCGACGTTGAAGATGGGCATCTCTCCAGTGCGTTGGCGCATCTAGGTAATGTTTCGTATCAAATGGGCAAAAGCGTTCCCGGTGGAACGCGACCAAGCTTGATGGCCGAAGATAAATATGTCACCGAAACATTGGAGAGTTTTGAAGAGCATTTGAAAGAAAATAATGTCGACTTCAATCAAACCAAATTTTATCTAGGGGCTGAGTTGTCTATTGATCCAGCCACTGAATTATCTACTAGTGCCGAGGCTAATCGATTATTCACTCGCCAATATCGCGCGGGTTATAAGTTACCAGAAATCGCCTAGTGGTTCTTTTGAGTTTTTGCACCCGATTGCGGTTGAGCTGGCAAGTGCCCTGCTCAACTTGTTTTCCTTTCCCGTTTCCATTGAATGGATCTGAAGTATGAAGAGAATTGTAGAACTTTTGTTGATATGCCTTTTTTTAGGTAGCCTCGTCGTCGCACCGACTGCTACCCATGCTGAAGAGGACGGTTGGATTACGCTGTTTGACGGCAAGTCCATGGCGAAGTGGGAACGCGTAGGAAACGAGCAAAGCAAGTGGGAAGTTAAGGACGGGGCGATTGTGGGCACGGGACAGCCATCTATGTTGGTTTGTACCGAGGGACCATACAAGAACTTCAAGTACCGTGCCGAAGTGAAGATCAATGATAAGGGTAATTCGGGGCTCTATTTCCGCACGACTCGAAAGCCAGGATTCATGGATGGATATGAAGCGCAGATCGATTCGACTCATACCGATCCGATTCGTACTGGTTCGCTTTATGGTTTCTGCCACGTCTACAAGCAGTTGGTAAAACCTGACACTTGGTTTACCTACGAGATTGAGGTTCGAGATGACGTGTGGCGAGGACGAGAGATGACTCGTATCAAGATTACGATTGATGGTAACGAACTGTACGAGTACATGGACTTTGCTAAGACTTATAAGCCTGGACATTTTGCTTTTCAGCAGCACGACCCAGGTAGCGTTGTATCGATTCGAAAAGTACAAGTTCTTCCACTGAAGGACTAATTGATTCTCTGCTTTACGGTCATCGCTTATCCCCTTACTTCTGGAAAGTCTCTTTCTCGAGGTAAGGGTTTTATTATGCGCTTTGCAGATGATGAGCTCCGCTCACGACTCTAGAACCTCAAATCGTTCTAGGTATCCAAAATCGGGAAAACGTCCTTCTTTGATACCGGGCTGACCTTGCATACCTGCCAGATAAAGCAATTTACCATCCTGGCTAAACCGTGCTGAAGTGATTCGCATTCCCGTTTTGGCTTGCCCGATTATGCGTCCCGATTCGCTGTCGAATACTCCGAGATTCCAATTGCCTCCTCGAAGGCGACCGGCCATGACAAAGTACTTGCCTGTGGGGTGAAAGGCCAAGGTTTCCATGAGTCCTTCGCCCGTATCATCAGCGAGGGATTCTTGAATCTTGCGTGGGGGTTGTTCGCGCCAGGCGAATCTCTGCCAGAGTTGCTTGCCATTGCCCGCCATAGGATCTCGCATATCCCCCATGCCTGCACAGTAAAGCGATTCACTATCGGGGGAGAAAGTAAGTGCGAAAATTCCACTTATGTAACAATGGCTTTTGATGATGCCCCAACTGGTGAAATTGGGTGTGCGCCATTTCGCCAACTCTTTTCCAGATTCAATTTCCCATACGGCAACATCACCCAAAAGATTAGCCGCGGCTACATAACGGCTGGAAGGATCGAAAGCCACACATTGCACAGAGGGCAATAAGTGCCATTGATGCTTTACCGTACCAGTGCTCTGTTCCGCGACAGTCACGGTCGCTTCGTCGCTGGAGGCGGGCGTATAGTCTTCGGAACCGGCTAAGTATTGTCCAGTGACTGACGCCAGCCAACGGTTGTCAGCTGAAGCAGTCATCCTCCAGGACCAAAACTTATGTAGTTGAAGCGTTTGTTCCGGGGCGATTGGCGTTCTTTCCGAGTGGTTGATATTTCGAACCTGAATCGCACCATCATATCCGCTGGTGATAAGGCGTGATTCTTGCTGGACCAGGGCGACCGAGGAGACATA
>JAUMAI010000749.1:0-3197 GCA_032116775.1 Pirellula sp.
AAGCTGTGCTTAGTGCCGCAATACTCCGTGCAGTACAGATCGTATTTGCCTTCTTTGGTTCCCTGGAACCACATGATGTTCAAACGGCCTGGCACGATGTCGGTTTTAGCGCGAAACGCTGGAACGTAAAGACTGTGAATCACATCCTCCGATCGCATGATCAGCTTGACTGGTTTATCGATAGGAATATGAAGTTCAGTCGTCTTGGCGCCGTTGGGATAGGTAAAACTCCAATTCCAACGAATGGCGGTGACCTGGATGTCGTAGGTTTCAGTCGGAGGAGACATCATATCGATGTATCCATAGACCCCACGTACGAAAATCCAAACGGCGATTAATGTTGGGATGACCGTCCAGGTGACTTCCAGCACGTTGTTATGAATCGCTTCTGGAGAACCTTCATAGCCGGGGCGTTTGCGAAACTTCCAGACGAAGTAAATCATGCCCGCAACAATCAAGACGAAGAAAAACACGCTGATCGCCATGATTAGGTCGTAGAACGTGTCTACTTCCTTAGCAAAAGTCGATGCCTGCTCAGGAAACCAGAAGCTCTTTGCCTCGTCGGCCAACAAAATCCACGACTGTGTCATATTCCCGTTCATTCTATGAACCTGAATCCGCTTGATTCTCTAAAGAATACTCTGCCGTTCGCCGGTTGGCGAACCAAAATGGGGCGGTGAGCCCTAACATCACTAAAACAAACGCCGCTGCGCCGAAGCTCAGCAGTTTATAAGCCGCAGCCGAGTAGCGATTCGTCGCCGGGTCATATTGCATGCACCAAAGTGCGATTGCATCCAGCGAAGAACCAAGTTTACCTTCGGATCCTTCGATCAAAGCCATTTTAAGTGTGTTAGCCTCGAGCGTCGGAGAGTAAAGATATCTTGTTACCATTCCTTTAGGCGATAGTACAATTGTCGCAGCCGAGTGATTGAATCGTTTAGTCACAGGATCCCATGTGTACCGAAAACCCACCGAGTTGGCGATTTCAGTGATGGATGCCTGATCACCAGTCAAAAAGCGCCACGCGCCGGTGTTGACGGACAAGCCGAGTCCACCCACATACTTTTGCTTGGTTGCAGAACTGCGTGTCGAGGATTCATTTGGATCAATACTGATCGTGATCACTTGATAATCTTTGCCAAGTTCCATGTCGCTAAACCTACGTAGCGACTCGGTCAATCCATCCAACTGTGCGACGCAAAGGCCAGGGCAATCACTGTAGTTGAGCGTTAGCAAAGTTGGCTTAGAGCCGTTGATCAGCGAACCGAGCGTAATTGGATTGCCATTTTCGCTTCGGAACACGATGTTAAGCGGTACCGAATTCCCCAAATTTTCTTCAATGCCAAAGCCATCTACCTTCGGATCGGGTCCCAAAACTTTGGTTCGAACAGGTTCACTTACACCTTTCACGCTATCCGTCGCTAAGGCTGCTGAGGCAGTCGCGAGGATGGTCAGGCCGACCACTGCTATTCGATAAAGTGTTCGCTGCGTGCTAAACAAGTGACTCTGTGAAGGGTGTAAAGGATTAAGTGTTCGGTTGTTTACTGGCTAGGTCTGGGCCGGCGCTGGTTTGGGCTGGCTGTTTTCCTTTAGGATCAGTTCCATCGCTGACTGGATTGGAATTTGAATTCGCTTGGTATCTGGACTTTTTTGTCCAGGAGCGGTCTCGATTCCGGGCTCAATCACTTCTTTGTAACCGTTAAGCGAGCCCAACTGTTCACCGAGAACCTTCGTCGCGGACGAGTATTCCGATCCAGATTGCTTTCTCTCTTCCTCAGCATGTTCAAACTGGTAGGCAACGCCTTGAAATGCCAGGATGACAGCCAACAGAAACGCGGAGCTAATAATAGAGAAAAAACCGATAAATGTTGTATTTAAATCGTCGTAACGTGCCATTGTTGATCGGCCTTATTAAACGATGACGTTGTGATAGGAAAGGGCTTCGGGAACTCGAGGGTCACGCACTGCAACGAGTGGCACATTGCTTGCCTTGAGCAACAACATAGCCAGGAAGATGGAGACCATTCCGACGAAGCCAACCAGGTGGCCTAGGAGGAAACCGGTGTTAACTGGACCTGTATTGGGAAGAATCAAGTAGCTTAAGTCGACCCAGTGTGCGAAGAGCATCCAGCAAGCCCAGAAAAATAAGCCTGTACGATGACGGCGAACATGGCGTGAAAGCAAACCGAGAAAAGGAATCGCGAAATGGCAAACGATTAGGAACAGTCCGAAGTACTGCCAGCCATTGTCCATACGCACTTTATACCAAGCGGTTTCTTCAGGAATATCACCGTACCAGTAGAGCAAGAACTGGGAGAACGAAACATAGGCCCAGAACATAATGAAACCGAAGAGAAACTTAGCAATATCATGGTAATTTTCAACGGTGATGTATTTGGTCATCTTGCCGCTGCGTTGCAGAGACATGCCCCACACCGCCATCAAGGCAAAAAAGCCAAGCATGCTTCCAGCGAAAATGATGACGCCAAAAATCGTACTGAACCATTCTGGTTCGACGGACATGACCCAGTCAAAAGAGGCGAAGGAAATCGCCAACGCATACAGCATAATCCACGGACCACTCCAGGCTTGGATCTTGAGGGTCAAGCTCGCATCGCCTGATTCGTCCTGCTTGCGAGAGTTGCTGTAGACGAAGTTCATCGCACCTATGAATACCAAGAAGTAGACAACGGTTCGAATGGCAAAGAATGGACCGTTCAAATAACCAATCTTGGCTTTGATCAATCCTTCCGGCGTAGCGGTGTTCCACTCGTAGAGCGAAGTGCTCTTGGTAAAAAGAACCATGATTAGGATGGGGATAAACAAGATCGCCATCCAAGGGATCGTGGAGGCCATGATCTCAGCGAGTCGACGGATGGAAGCACTCCAGCCAGCACGACAGAGGTATTGAATGAGAATGAAGAACAAAGCTCCCAGACCAAAGGAGAGGCAATACATGTAGTTGGTCAGGTAGGAGTGTAGAAAGAACTTTACACCATCTTGGCGAGCATTGGCACCGGCGGTTAGATAGCACCAGCCTACACTGATGAGTAAGCATACCGCCCCGATGGCGACCAACAGCGCTGGCTTGGATTTCCAAGACGCTGGCAAGGTGATGTCATTACTGGTCGTTTCGCTAGTCATAGCCTGATTCTTCTTAGGTCAAACAATTCCAGGACGGATGAATTTACGTGTTC
>JAUMAI010000750.1:0-8293 GCA_032116775.1 Pirellula sp.
ATTCTTGCATCCAATGTGGTGTATTCCATGGTGGCAGTGTTTTCGCACCCATGATATGCGATTGAATGTGATTGTCGTGCGCGATGCGAGTGGAGCCATTGTTGGCCTCGTTCCACTTTATTTGCGAGTCTCGGCTTTGATGGGACGCGAATTGAGGTTCCTGGGAGATGGCGGTGTTTGCAGTGAGTATCTTTCTGTACTCTCGACCGCCGAAATGCGTGAAGAAGTTGTAAAGACATTGTGCGAATGGTTGCATCAACAAGGTTGCAGCGAAAGACGAGGCGCTTGGGATCTACTTGATCTGGATTGCTTCAGCGCAAGCGACGAGGCAATGCAACAAGTTGCGAGAATGATGTCGCAGAATGGCCATGGCACGCATATTGATAATGTCATGGGGTGTTGGCAAATAGATTTCAGTAAAGGACTCGAAGATTACATCAGTCGATTATCTAGGCATCGAAGAGGAAAGGCTCGCAGGCTACTGAAGCAAATTGATACCAGCGGCAATTACGAGGTGAAGTGGTGCGAGAGTCCGACGGAGATCGAGGAATTTATGACGACCACCACCCAGTTACACCAATCGCGATGGCAGAGGGTAGGGGAATCGGGCTGCTTTGCAGACCCGAGATTTGGACGGTTTTTAAGGATGGTTGCTAGAGAGGCCATGTCATATGGCAAGTCCCACTTTATGCAATTGCATTATCAAGGCATGCCCCTAACAGCACAGTTTGCCCTGCGTACCGGCGATACGGTTTACAGCTATTTGGTCGGCGTAAACTCCCAGACGACAGCCGATTCACCCGGCATGGCGATGAATTTGTTTTTAATTCGTGATGCAATCGCTCGAGGCTACTCGAAACTTGATTTTCTGCGTGGGGATGAACCCTACAAACAAACGTTAAGAGCTGAACGGATAGTCACGCAGAGATTGCACGTTTTCGCTCGGTATCCCCTGGCTCAGTTGCGTTTTAGATGCTGGCGAACAGCATGCGAATTTAAGCGAATCGCTAAATCTTTCCTCCGGCCAGCGAATAAAACGGGAGTCTCTGTCGAGCAGGACGCTTGAAATCCTCACAAGGCGGGGTGAAACCGCTATACTAAGACGCTGGAGCAAACTGATCGGCAACCATTCTATTGTGTCGGTCGGAATGGCAGGGTCGTAGAGTCCTAGGCAATTTGGCTAGGATAATTTTAGGTGTACGCTTACTCGAACCTTTAACAGAGTGAATTGTGCCTTTGTTTGAGGGGAGATCAGGAGCGAAACCCTAACCCCTTCGATAATCTGCGATCAGGTAGCTTTCCCAGTCGAACTAAGGTGGTCGTCGTGCGAGAAACCGCAGGGATGCCTGCACCGCCATAGAGCGCGATCGACATTACGATATGGATTTGATGAGCAGCGAGAGAGCGATGCAGAGTTTTGATTTCCAACAGAGAACTCGATTTGTCTTTGGTGAGGGGACTCTGTGTCGACTCGGTGAGTTAGCTGTCGAGTTGGGAGCCGCACGAGTCATGGTGGTAAGCGACCATGGAGTGGTTGCTGCTGGTCACTTTGCTCGAGCTGTCGAGATTTTACGAGAGCAAAATCTCGAGGTGGCAGCTTTCCACGGCTTCCGAGAAAATCCTAACACAGAACATGTCGAGTCTGGCGTTGAGGAAGCTCGAAAATTCCGCCCTGATCTCTTAATTGGTTTAGGTGGTGGCAGTTCGATGGACTGTGCCAAAGGGATCAACTTCGTTTATAGCTGTGGCGGTCGAATGCAGGATTACTGGGGCATCGGTAAGGCACAATCACCGATGTTACCCATGATCGCAGTACCCACCACCGCAGGGACTGGGAGCGAAGCACAATCTTTTGCGTTAATCTCGGATGCGAACACCCACGTGAAGATGGCGTGCGGAGATCCTAAGGCTGCCTGTCGCATTGCTGTTCTGGATCCGCAATTGACCATAACACAACCCGAACGCGTAACGGCTCTGACGGGCATTGATGCAATCTCACATGCTGTAGAGACTTTTGTTACCAAGCGCAGAAATCCGATGTCAATATGCTACTCGCGCGAGGCATGGCGACTTCTTGCTTTGGGATTCGAGACAGTACTTCGCGAACCGACGAACCTCGAGGCCCGAGGTAAAATGCAGCTCGGGGCGACATTTGCCGGTATGGCGATAGAGGCGTCGATGCTCGGTGCCGCACATGCCGCTGCGAATCCTTTAACTGCCCAGTTCGGTGTCACACATGGTCAAGCTGTAGGTGTAATGCTCCCCCATATCATTCGATTCAATGGAACCGCTTGTGATGGTTGGTACTCAGAACTTTTACGTGATATCAAACCTGAATTGGGTCTGCTCGCGCCAGGCGAAGCCACTCAGCAGCTAGCGGAAATGATCACCAAGTGGGTGTCTGCAGCTGGCTTGGCAATAACCATCAAGGACCTTGGAATACAGCTGGAAAACATCCAGCGTCTAGCAACTGATGCAGTGAAACAGTGGACAGGTTCTTTCAATCCACTCGCCCTCACACAGAATGATTTCGAGAGACTTTATGAATGCGCAATGTAAGTGGCCGTTGCCAAGAATCAGATTGAACCAGATTCAATTTTTCAGTTGCTGGTTGTTTCTAGCGATTTTATCTGTAGCTGTATCAGCACAAGATGCGAATCAAGCCCCTGGACAAGGCGCTGCCGTTCAGCAGGCAGAAGCGTCAGACCAATGGCCGGTATATCGCGGTAATGCGCTAGCCACCGGCGTGTCCACCTCCAGCTTACCTGAGTCGTTAGATGTGGCCTGGAAGTATCGTGAGGAGATCGGACCGATTGAGGCAACTCCAGTTGTGCTTGATGGGATTGTTTATGTCGGTGATGTCGATGGAAACTTCTTAGCGCTGGAGTTGGATCAGGGAACTTTGAAATGGCGACAGAAGTTTGAATCAGGATTCATTTCCTCAGCTGCGGTAAATGAGATAGCTGTGTATGTCGGTGATTATGACGGGAAGATACGAGCCTTAGATAAAGCAAATGGAAAGACGATCTGGGAGTTCGACACAGAAGGTGAAATTGATTCAGGCGCAGCATTTTATAAAAGTCTGGTGTTATTCACTTCTCAGGATGGAGCTCTCTATGCTCTCGACGCTGCGACGGGAGAGCTAAAGTGGAAGTACGAAACCGGCGATCAATTGCGCTGCACTCCGGCGGTCGTCGACAACCGGACATTCCTGGGTGGTTGCGACGGGAAGTTGCACGTTGTCAACCTGGATACTGGAATGGCGGCTGGGGAGCCATTTGCCCTCGGGAATCCAACAGGTAGTACCCCCGCAATTGTCGGTGATATCGGCTATCTCTCGACCTATGGTGGTCAGGTTTTAGCTTTCGGCTGGAAAGATCTGTCCCAGAAGTGGTTATTCCACGATGCAAAGTTGGCGCAGGAATTTGCGGTTTCAGTGGCCGCAACGGCAGACGTGACCGTCGCAGTTGCGAAAAATCGCAAAGTTTTGGGGTTGGATCATTCAGGAAAGCTGCTGTGGGAAGCCAATCTCAAAAAACGGGCTGATGTGGCTCCCGTTATTTCGGATAGCCGAGTCTGGATAGCAGCGACCGACTCGCGGTTATATGCGCTAGACCTGAAAACTGGCCAAGAAAAATGGAAATATGAGTTTAGTGGTCCATTGCGCAGCGCACCTGCGATTGTTTCTGGCCGCTTGGTTTTGGGAACGGACAACGAGGGTGTTGTTTGTTTCGCAGCGAAACCATAGTAGTTAGAATACAGCGATCTATTTTATTGAAGGTTTGAGAAGCACATGGCTACGGAAACAGTTAAAACCGAAGTTGGGAGTTATTTCATCTCCAACTATCCTCCATTCTCGCAATGGAAAAAGGATTACGTCTCTGAAGCCCTGGCAGCGTTCGCCAAGCCACCACGAACGGACGTTCCACTAGGACTCTATCTGCATATTCCGTTTTGTCGCAAACGCTGCAAGTTTTGCTATTTCAAAGTTTTCACGCAGATTCGAGCTGAGGAAATTGAACGCTACGTCCAAGCATTAGCCAAAGAAATTGAGATCGTAGCTCATCAGCCTGTAATGGGTGGAAGACCTTTTCGTTTTGTTTATTTTGGTGGCGGCACTCCGAGCTTTTTAAGCAATCGTCAATTGACCAGCTTGGTGGATCGACTGCGAGAGAATATTCGATGGGATCAGGCAGAAGAGGTAACCTTCGAGTGCGAGCCGGGGACTTTGAGTGAGTCGAAGGTTCATACCTTAAAGGATCTTGGTGTTACTCGACTTAGCTTAGGTGTGGAGAATTTCAGCGATCAGATCTTGGAAGAGAATGGTCGAGCACACTTATCGAAGGAAGTTTATCGGGCTTGGGAATGGATTCAGGCGGCGAGCTTTCACAACGTCAACATCGATTTGATTTCCGGTATGGTGGGAGAGTCTTGGGATAATTGGAAAGAGAACATCCGCAAGACGATAGAGCTTTCGCCAGATAGCGTGACGATCTATCAAATGGAGTTGCCATTCAACACTGTTTACTCGAAGGATATCCTCGGAAATCAAATTGAAACACCCGTCGCGGATTGGCCCACAAAACGAGCTTGGGTGAAGTATGCCTACGATGAGCTGCAAGCGGCAGGATATAAAATAAGCAGCGCCTACACGTTGATTAAGGATCCAACGAAAGTTAGCTTCAGCTATCGAGACAACCTCTGGAAGGGAGCTGATCTGCTGGCTACTGGAATCGCCAGCTTTGGGCATGTTTCGGGTGTGCATTACCAGAATTTGCCAGAATGGGAAGACTATCTGCGCGCAGTACTAGATGAGTCGAGATTGCCCATCGGCCGTGCACTAACTCCAACGCCACATCAATTGTTAGTGCGTGAAGTTATCTTGCAACTCAAACGCGGCTTCTTAAACCCAGAGTATTTCCAAAATAAATATGGTGTGAATATTCTGGAGCATTGGACGGAAGTTTGGAACGATTATCGTCAACGCGGTTACGTTTATGATGCGGGTGAACAAATTCGGCTGACAGAAGAGGGCTTGCTGAGAGTGGATGGTTTACTGCCACCTCTCTTTGAACCGGAGCATCAAGGGGTTCGCTACACATGAACGAAAGTCTCATCTTTATGATGGGAAACTTTCAGGCTGAGTTTCCGCAATCATTGCTATACGCCAAGAATCATATGTGGGGCGAACTGCGAGGAGAAAATATCTTTCGCTTCGGATTGTCCGCTTATGCGGTCCGCTTATTACAAGATGTTTATTTTCTTGATCTGACGATCGAGCGAGGTATGACCTTAAAGTCTCGGCAAGAGGTTGGTTCGATTGAAAGCAAGAAAGCTGAGAGCAGTTTGTATGCTCCTCTAGCAGGCATTGTCGTGGAGCTTAACGAAGCGCTTCTGGATGATCCTACAGCAATCAATGTGGATAAGTATGGCGCAGGATGGATGTTTGAGTTACAAGTTGCGGATAATCAATTGCCGGAAATGTTAAATGCTGTCGATTATCTTGCCCACTTAGAACAAGCATGGGAAGTAGCTCAGCGAACAATCAAAGGACAAGTCAATGCCTGAAACGTTACTGACCGTGATCGTCTCCCAAGGGCAAAGTCGCAATCCGGAGAAACGCGATCTAGAGAGATTGATTGCCGAGCAAGCTGCCGAGTTGGTTGGGGTGCAGGTTTTGGTGATTCCGCACCTCTACGATCTCAGCTACGAGAGTGAGACTTTCGGAAAACTACGCGCTACCACTAGTGACTTGGTTTTGCTGACTTGGCTTTACGATCGCGCGGGCCATTGGGTTCTTGATCGTAACGGTATCCAGGGAAGAGTCGGTGAAGTCTTGCTGAAGCCAGCCGATTACACTCCGGACGATGAAGAAGATGATGAGGATAGCGATGACGCGGCAGATGAGAAGGACCGAGTTGCCCAGTTGCATCCGCGTCCCGAACGATCTGTGTACTGCTTGGATCTCCGAGCCGACGAATCTCCCGCGGCATTCATCGCTGAAATTCAGAGAATCTTGACGGAAGTTGTCAAGTCGAAGGTGGCTAGTCGACCTGAGCTCAAGGAATGGTTCAGCGGCGAAGCATCCTTGGATGCACTGCTTCGATTCATAAATCCAACTTCTTCTACTGCGATAAATCCAGTTCAAGAGACAAGTGTCGCATCCCAAGGCGCTCTCTATTCGCTCTTTGGCAGCGGAGGAATTACGAAGGTCGAGGAACACCCAACACGACGCTGGTATCCAGTGATCGATTTTAGCCGGTGCACCAATTGTATGGAGTGCATAGACTTCTGCTTGTTCGGTGTTTATGGAGTGGATCGCGCTGAGACCATTTTGGTTGAGCAACCAGATAACTGCCGCAAGGGCTGTCCTGCTTGCAGTCGTGTCTGCCCTGAGAATGCGATTATCTTTCCACAACACAAGACACCCGCGATTGCTGGGGCGCCTGTCGAGGTCGGCGGTTTGAAGATTGATCTTTCAAAACTATTCGGTGCGCCGGAAACCGATGAAGACGCAAGCGTAGTGGCGGCGCGAGAGCGTGACGAGCAATTGATTCTGGCAGGACGCGAAGCCGTCGGGAGTTCCACTCGCACTAAAGCACGTCTCAGTGATGAACCTCAAAAGCCCAAAGATGATTTGGACTCTTTGATTGATCAATTGGACTCCTTGGATCTCTAGGTTCGGTCACGAGAGTTCTGCCGAGAGATCGACATGGCCTGTAGAAACATAGCGTGTAGAAAATAGAGCCGTAAGCCAGCATCTATCGTTCGCGCGCCTCCGTCCCAAATTTCAGCGAATCGATGCTAGCTTTTTAATGCTATTGAACTTGGTCCGTTTCGTGAAACTGTGCTGGACTGTGGCCACATGATCGAGGAGCTCCGGCTGGCGCGAGACTGGAGGCCAGGATTAGAAGAACGCTTAATTGTTTTCGTCACAAATGCTCGCATTTAAGCTCCCTTCTGGGAAAGCCTCGCTAATTTGCCTGGGGGTATGGATGGTGTGGTGTGAGTGGGCTGTTTGTGTCGTCTTTTCCGATTAAGGAAAATTTTCGGAAAAGCTTAATTGTATCGGTTGTAGGGGCCGATAAGACAATCCAAGCGACATGCTGGGTTGTGATGTCGCGGACCGAGAGTACCGCAACCCCGCTTTCGAGATCAGACCAAAGACTCGAAAACGCCCCCTTCCCTTCCGAGTAGAAGGTTAGCCGTGAAACGCCCCTCGAAATTCCTGTTTAAGACTGCTTTACTGCTTGGTCTGACACTTGTGTCAGGCGAGGTACTGGGTCAGACACAACGCACTGTAAGTGGCCGATCTGGCGTCGCATGGCAACCGAGCTCTCGGTTACCGCGACCAACGCGATCGATTTACGCTTCAACAGCGAGTGGGATGCAGGAAGAAGTTATTCCTGCGGAACCGATGCCGGGCCCAATCCCAGATGCATCAATCGTTTCCGAAGGTGAAGTGATTTCTTCTGACGGAGAAGTCGTTTACGAAGGAGACGAGGTAATCGTCGATGGCTCAACATTCGAAGAAGGTGTTGAGTTGCATGACGGCGAATACATCGTTGGCGGTGGGCATCAATTTCATGGGAGCGTTGGAGAAATCTACGACCCCTATGGCCATCAGCCTTACTGCGATGATTGTCACAATCCTGGCCGAGTCTGCATCTGTTTGCCAGCTCACGGCTGGTTCCAAGCCGATTATCTGCTGTGGTATCAAACTGGCATGAATACGCCGCCGTTGGTAACTACGAGCGTCCCTGGAACATCTCGTGCAAACGCGGGTGTACTGGGCCTTGGCTCGACCTCGACTCTTTTAGGAGACGAGGAATTGTTAGGCGAGGAAATGTCGGGTGGAAGAATTCGGTTCGGTTGGTGGATGTCGCATTTCCCTGGATGGGGAATTGAAGGCGAGTACCTCGGAGCTGGTTCGATCACCGAGAGTGAAGTGTTTCAATCCACTGGAAGTCCAATCTTAGCTCGTCCCTTTTTCAACATGCTCACCGGTCGTGAGGATGCAGAATTGGTTGCTTTCCCGAACGTACTTACAGGTGCCGTTTCGGTGAATGCATCAAGTGAAGTGAGTGGTGCAGCCTTCCGCTTGCGTCGCAAGCTCTGTGCCAGCGAAGGGTGTGGAACTTCATGGCTTACCTGTCAACCAACACCAGTGTCCAGTCAAACCGATATGACTATTGGCTATCGATTCCTTGAGTTGGACGAACGGTTGTCTATCAATGAAAACCTAACTTCCTTGGTTGCCAACGAGCCAGGAGCTTTCAATATCACCGACAGT
>JAUMAI010000751.1:0-9134 GCA_032116775.1 Pirellula sp.
CGGGAAAGATAGAGATGAAGCTGCTGCACCTTCGGTCACCGAAACAGCGCCAAAAGGGATTGTCTCAAAGCCACCAGAGGTTAAGCCGCCAGGGATTAAGCCTCCGACGGTAAAGGCGGAGCCAGAAGTGCCAAGTTTCGTTAATCGCATAGCGATGGAAAAACTTCTGACGATCGACAATAAAATGTGGGCCTTTCAGTCACTGGCTTTTTCGGAGGATGGTACGTGGCTGGCCGCCGGCAAGATGGATAGTGTGATCGTTTTGTTTGATGCGATGACAGGGGGAGTCTTAGGGCAAGTTGAGGATTTGCGTGAGCTTGGCCAAGTTACGCAAGTAGCAATCAGCGCCGACAAGAGTCGCTTGGTTGCCGGTGGTTATTCAGGTGAGACCAAAGCATTCGAAATTAGTTCTGCAGGGAAGATTGGCGGTTCCGTCAATTTGTATCGGCATGGTAAGGAAGTCACCAATTTACAGGTTAGCAAGAAATATGGATTTGTGATCTCTGGTGGCAAAGATGGCACGATAGCCTGGCAGCCCGTGGACAAAGCAAATAATCAAGTGCGATTATTGCAAGAGCTCAAGGATAACGTGATGGCTATCGGTTTGCCGGACACTGGTTCGGATGCTTGGGCAACCGATGGAAGTGCGGTTGTGAAGTTTTCATTAAAGGATTCAAGCATTTCAGAGAAGCTGGACCGGAAGAATCAGTACTGGCAGGCGGCGGCCTTTAGTGCCGACGGCAATAAGCTGGTTTTGGGCGGCTACTCAGAAATGAATCTAGTAAACCTTTGGAGGCCTACAACAGAGAGAGTCGTTAAGCTAAATGCCGAAGAAGCGATTCATGGTCTGGTCTTTCATCCCAATGGAAAGTGGTTTATCGCTGGCGTGCGAGGGAAGGTAGTTATTTGGGATTTCGAAGCAGGTGAAAAAATTGCGGAGCATAAATGCGATACGATTCAATATATTAAGACATTGGCGTTATCGACAGATGGCTCTCTGCTTGCGGTTACTGCGAATTCTGCCCAGGAAGATATTGTTGTTTTTCGAATTGGAAAGGAATTGCAGCCTTAAGGAGCGAATTGTTAGTTCGCGAGAGGATAATCTAGGAAAGCTTCTGTTCGTTTTAAGAAGCCTTTCGTGAACGTGTAGATTATGGTTTTGTTTGTTGGGCGTATAGTCTTGGTTTCGCGGCAAATGTGTCTATGGATGTTGATCTCGTAGGGTAAGTGGTAGTCAGATGTCTGCAGTTAAAAAATGGTGTTTGCGATTATTTCTCGTTGCGTTGGGGCTGATAGGCGTAACAGGAGTAAGTGCTACCTATCTGTGGTCGTACTACAACCCTGCGATAGAGCGAACCAATGGGGTAGTGTACAGCCAGAGAAATGGTCAGGAGTTGACTCTGGATATTTTGAAGCCGTCTAATCCCAATGGATTAGGGGTCGCGTTCATGGTGAGTGGCGGTTGGAAGTCGCAGAAGGCTGGAGCTGCGCCAGCTTTTTTGATGGCACCCTTATTGCAGCGGGGATACACCATTTTTGCGGTGTGCCACATTTCGCAACCAGACTCCACGGTGCCTGAAATTGTTCAAGATATGCATCGTGCCATCCGTTTTATTCGATTCAACGCCAAGACGTACGGAGTGGATCCCGAGAGGCTGGGCGTTACCGGCGGAAGCGCTGGGGGGCATTTAAGTTTAATGCTGGCGACCAGGGGTGGTGCTGGGGAGGAGATGGCACAGGATCCGGTAGATAAAGAGAGTAGTTCGGTGCAAGCGGTCGCTATCTTCTATCCAGTGACCGATTTGTTAAATCTGGGTGAGTCGACAGAAAACCCTGGCGATGGAGGGCCGCCAAAAAGTTTTGTTAAGGCATTCGGCGACGAAGCGAAGGAGATGGAGAAGTGGAAAGTCATTGGGAGGGAGTGTTCGCCCATTTATTTTGTCGACGAAAAGTTGCCACCGACTCTGATATACCACGGTGATGCCGATACGCTCGTTCCGTTAGATCAAAGTGAGCGATTCAAGAAGGTCGCGGATGAGAAGGGAAAGGTTGTCGAGCTAGAGGTGCATCCTGGCGGGGCCCATGGTTGGGCCTCGATGATTCTCGATATAGAAAAATTTGCCGACTGGTTCGATAAGCATTTACGAGATCAAACGCGATCGACTAGGTAACCGATTCCCAAGCTGCCTCATGGTGAAGGTTGCACGTGAAGTTGTGCAGGGCCATGTTGAGACGATATGAGCGTTTGAGTGCGGAATGCTTACGTAAGCAACTGGCTGTACGTTATTTGCTTGTGATGATTAAGGCAACCAGATCGCCGATGCGTCGATGGGATTCAATGGGATGCCTGAGGGGTAAGTCTGTGGCCACTCGGTACTGATTTTGGCGTCCGATCTTTTCGCGAATAATAAAACCCTCTTCTTCTAAGTCGGCGATAATTCGCTGCACAGCGCGCTCGGTGATGCCAATTTGGACAGCCACCTCGCGGAGTACCAAGTTAGGATTCTTCGCCAGCAAGATGATGACATGCGCGTGGTTGGTAAGAAACGTCCAATTAGCCTTGCGGGGCTCTAATGGCGCGTTATCGACCGAATTTCCCAGTTTCTGCTCGGTTGAGCGAGTGGCTCGCTGTTTCTTGGCGGTTAAGGCTGTTCGAGCGGGCTTTGCATTGTCGCGAGTAGGCATATTCCAACTCTTTGGAAGGGGTTAGTGGTGAATTTGCCCCAGCATGCAGCAGAAAGGTGGACTCATCTTAGCGTTCTATAGCAGAAAAATAAATCGCGAAATGGAATTTACGAAGCGGATGTCACATATCAGCAAATTTTTTGGGTTGGCGCGTCGAAAATAAGCGACAGGCAATTGACGAAAAAAATGTCGTGTATTACGATTCGCGAAATGTAATACGTGACATCGTTGTCAAAAACTGTGGGAGGGGAGATGGTCAACGGAATCACATGGATCGTCTGTGGACCGATTATCGGTCTGATTACTCTGGGGCTGATTCCGTCGCCCTGGGCTAACAAAGCGGTGAAGGTAATGCAGCGTCTCGCCCTGCTGATGACCGCTTTAGCGACTGGAACAGCAACGCTGGCTGCTCTGTTGACAGCCATTAATGGTAAGCAGGAAGTGCTGGTCCATTTCTGGGGTAGTCATGTTCTATCCACAGGGATTTACTTTGACAGTCTCACGGCCGTGATGCTTCTCTTGGTCAGTTTCATTGGCATGATCATCACCGGATTTGCATCCCAATACCTGCAAGGAGATGTCAATCATGGACGTTTTCTGCGTTGGACTTGTTTTACGCTGGGGGCAGTGCAAACAGCGATTGTATCGGGCAATCTGTTGCAATTCACGCTGGCGTGGATGGTAACCAGTTATGGAGTGCATCAGTTACTGATTCATTTCCGCGATCGACCAGTTGCGAAATTGGCTGCTAACAAAAAGTTCTTGATCAGCCGCTGTGGTGATATCTTTCTGATTACCGCCCTGGTAATGATCTACAAAGTCTATGGTACTTTCGAATACGCAGCCATTTTTTCGCAAATATCGGAATTCAGTTCGGAGTCTGCAAGAGAAGGAATTCATGGTTGGATTGGGGTTTGTTTGGTGCTTGGCGCGGCGACGAAGTCAGCGCAGTTCCCATTTCATACATGGCTACCGGAAACCATGGAAACGCCCACACCGGTCTCGGCTTTGATGCATGCTGGTATTATCAACGCCGGTGGGTTTTTGATTATCAGGCTCAGTCCACTATTCTCTTTGGCACCTGTTGCGCTGGATATGTTGGCCTTGCTCGGTGCCATTACTGCAATACTTGGATCGACGGTAATGCTAACCCAGCCGAGTATTAAAAGATCGTTAGCCTACTCAACCATTGCTCAGATGGGCATGATGATGATGCAATGTGGTTTGGGATGTTTTGCTGCTGCGCTGCTACATATTGTAACGCATTCGCTATACAAGTCTTATGCATTCCTAAGCACTGGTACGGTTCTAGAAGTAGCAGCGAGGTCGCAATGGAAGCTACCTGCCAAGGGAGGATTAGCTCTAGTTTCTGGACTGGTTTCTTCAGTAGCTATGGCAGCAATTATTGTTGTGGCCACATTCTGGTTCGCTGGTAGGTTGGAATTGCAGCAGCTATCTCATTGGCCCCTCGGTCTGGTCTTGATCCTGTCAGTGACCCACTTGATTTGGAATGCTTTCCTTATCAATCAGCGCCAAGTGACCTATCGAGCACTAATAGCCGCTTTTCTGTCGTGTGTTGTGTACACGCTGGGCTGGTTGGCGAGTGAAAGCATTTTAGGTGCCTCCGCAGCGATGGTTGAGGTGCCGTTTGGGTGGACCCATTACTTCACCGCTGCATTTGTGGCTATCAGTTTCCTAACCGTGTTCGCTCTGCAGATTTGGGTTCAGAACCATTCGACTTCCCACTTGGCGAGATGGTTGTACATGCAAGCGATCAATGAATTTTATCTCGATATTGCCGCTCATCGTATTGCGGCCATGATTTTCAGAAATGGAAAATCAACGGCTACCTGAGAAGTTGTCAGTGGCAGCGGAAAAGTTATTTGAGGCAATTTGACTTTTAGGGATAGCGTATCATGACTTGTTGCAGCAGCGAAAAAGAAGTCAATCCACTAGAGGTTGTGGTTGAGACAATACAAGCTGTGGGGCGTTGTATTGCTCCGATGTGGCCTCTCTCAGATTTTGTAGCTGTTAATCCTTTATTTGGGTCCGTCCATGAGCGTTTTCTGGAAGTAAGGCAAAAAATACGGCGAGTAAGAAACGCGGAGTTACTCATGCCCACGGATTATTTTTGTGAGGCGCGACACAGAGGCGAGTTCAATTTCGACGACTTCAAATTTGCCTACATGCAGGTTCAGGATGAACAGCGGGAGATCACGGGACAATTTCCAAATGTTGAAGAGCTATGGCACAAGTTATTCGGAACGGACCAAAGCGAACATGATGAAAGGTTGTTTCACACAATTGCAGAATTGATTGACGGCCCTGCCCATCTCGATTGGCAAGACTTGATTCTGCAAGAAATCTCCAAAGTCTGCGGTTCCCATTACGACGAAGGGCAGGCAATCTGGCTTAGTCCATGGCGGGATGGCTCTTTGTATACAGGGTGGAAAGAATCCGTTAGATACTCGACGCGCATGGAGAGGTTAGGACTTCCCGGTTTTCGTGAATTGGTTGGTAAGCTGCCAGATGCTCCATCTGTAGCGATCGCAGAGATGCTGAAAAGGCTCGAGGTTCCATCACAGTATTGGTACGAGTTTTTGCTTTGTGAAATATATTCGGTCAATGGTTGGGCGTCGTTCATACAGGGAAAACGACGTAACACGGCAGTGGATGACGGGGTGGATAATGATCTGGTGGGGCTATTGGCGATCCGTCTAGCTTATGATGTGGCGCTTGCAGAGAGTTTTGCAGATCAGCTACCGGTCGAATTATGGCCCGCGGATACGATTTCGGAGAAAAGTGAGCTTAATTCGGAGATCGTTGTACCTAAATCTGTGTTAGCGAGATTGGTGGCACAGAAGGCGATAGAAAACAGCTATAGAAAACACTTGGCAAGTCAACTCTTGTGCCAAAGCGAGGCTAGCGGATCTACGGCCACCTCCAAACAAGTGCAAATGGTGTTTTGTATTGATGTTCGGTCGGAAATAATTCGTCGCAACCTTGAATCGGTAGACGCAAACATCGAGACCTTCGGATTTGCTGGTTTTTTTGGCCTGGCTATGGAGTACTTTCCACTAGGAGCTGAAAGTGGCTCCTGTCAGTGTCCAGTATTGATTCAGCCATCATTTGCGATTCGAGAAAATGTATCGGGCGAGGATAAACAGCTACGCGATAGTATTTTAATCAAGCATCGATTGGGTTCGGCCTGCAATAAATTGTGGAAGATATTTCAGACCTCAGCTATCTCCTGTTTCTCGTTTGTGGAAACTGCGGGGTTCTTCTATTTTGCTAAGCTGCTGCAGAGTTATTTCAGGAAATGGGATCATCGAGAAGGGCGTCGGTACAACTATTTGTCAAAGAATCAACGTGCCAAGCTCTCACCCGATTTGGCCGTTAAGGGTGAGTGTGGTCTGTCGCTCCAAAATCAAATTGAAATTGCGAACTCGGTACTTAAAAATATCGGCATCACGGATAACTTTGGAAGGATTATAGCTCTCGTAGGCCATGGTAGTGAAACAGTCAATAACCCGTATCAAGCGAGTTTGGATTGTGGTGCCTGTGGGGGGCATTCCGGTAAAAGCAACGCTCGTGTGTTGGCGAAGATCCTCAATTCTCCCGAGGTTCGCCAAGGGCTTGCCAGTAGAGGTATCAAGATTCCTGCAACAACTTGGTTTGCGCCTGCTCTGCACAACACAACCACAGACGAAATCGAGTTTCTAGACATCGAGTCTGCTCCGATTGGGCTAGCTGAAGAGCTGGAGTCGTTGCGAAAAAAATCAAAGCAGGCAGCTCGATTATCGAGAATTGAGCGTGCCAAGAGAATGAATATCAAGGATGAGAAGCAGCTAGTGAGTCGAGCAAGGGATTGGTCAGAAACTAGGCCAGAGTGGGGTCTTGCTGGGAATGCTGCGTTTATTGTAGCTCCAAGGGTGAGAACAATTGGAAGGAAATTTGACGGGCGGGTGTTTATGCACAGCTATGATTCCCGCCAGGATCCGGAAAGCCAGATTCTTGAGTTGATTATGACGGCGCCGATGGTCGTCGCTCACTGGATTAATATGCAATATTATGCATCAACGGTTGATAATCAGACTTTCGGAAGTGGCAATAAGGTCATTCATAATGTGATCGGTTTGTTTGGTATTCAGCAAGGAAATGGAGGAGATCTCAAAACGGGTTTGCCGTGGCAGTCGATTCATGACGGAGCGGCTCTTCAGCATCAGCCGCTAAGGTTGTCTGTCTTCATTGAAGCGCCAAGGGAAAAAATTACCAGCATTGTGAATAAGCATGCAATAGTTAGTGACCTGTCTTGCAATGGTTGGCTTACGCTTATTGCGCTCGAGGATGAAAAAGCGTTTGTGTTTACCGCTACGAAGCAATGGGAGCCGATGGTTAAGTAAGGGTAAGATGCTCCCAAATGTTGTTCAGGTGTTTTGAGAGTTAAGTTTTGGGTTGAACCTGCTCCCAAGCTTGGTCCATTTTCCATGTTAGTCTTCTACGTTTTCAGGTATGTGGGATTGCCCACATGCCTGAAGACGTAGAGAGTCGATAGGAGACTTGTTGGCAATTTAGGAATGGGGACGATGGTGGTTGTAGTCGTGCCTCCAAGCATCCATAATTTGTATGGTTTCCTCGAGCGACAGGAACCAGTGCTGATCTAGGCAATCCTCGCGAAACTTGCCATTGAATGACTCGATAATAGCGTTGTCGGTTGGCTTACCTGGACGACTAAAATCGAGCTTTACTTTTTGGCAGTATGCCCATAGATCCATTGACTTCGATATAAACGCAGGACCGTTATCCACGCGAATCGTTTTGGGTTAGCATCGTTGTCGACAAACAACTTCCAGGATACGCACAACGTCATCGCCGGTGAATTGTCTGCCTATCTCGTTCGCAAGGCTCTCATGACTAAAGTTATCCACTAACGTCAAGAGTTGAAAACGACCAGCTGTGAAGGGTTGATCCGACATAAAATCCATACTCCACACCACATAGACCGTAGTTGCCACCTAGCTCTCTTGGCGGACTTGGACTGCGCGACCACGGCGAGTTCGCTTGCAGCGTATTCCCGAGGATTCTTAACGATACAGACGATGCATTAACTTGGGATTCAGACGAACCCCCTCACGCTGCAAGAGGACCAGCAAGCGACGGTAACCATAGCGAGGGCGACTTGATGCAAGATCGCGTATCCGCAAACGCATATCCGCCCGATCATTGGCGATGCTCTGATAGCGAATCGTTGAACGTCCTGCCCCAATACTCTCGCAGGCGCGGCGCTGGCTCACACCGTATCGCTGCTGAACATGATCAACCAGATGACGCTTTCGAACAGGCCCAAGACTTTTTTTGACAGGACGTACTTCAGGATTTGTTTATCAAAGGAAAGATCGGCAACTAGTGCTTTAAGCTAGCGATTCTCTTCCTCAAGAGATTTCAAACGACGTAGTTCGCTGATACCAAGTCCTGTGTATGGTTTTTTTCCAGCGATAAAATGTCTGCTCAGAAACACCAAGCTGCCTGACGATTTCTACCACAGGCGTTCCTGATTCCGCTTGGCGAAGAGCGAAGGCAATCTGCTCCTGAGTAAACCGTTTCTTCTTCATGGCTATTCTCCAGATACTTCTTAGATATCAGAAAAATCACCTTCCATTTGGACCAGTTTTGGGGGAGCGGTTCTGATCCCGTGAAGGCGAGGAGGGAGTGGTTCAAACAGAAGAGCTGACTTATCCAGATCGTAGAGGCAGGTAGCGGGATTGCCTGTACAACCCGGGTGTTACTGCATGGCCAACAGTCTATAAATGGCGTAGCCGCAATGCAAGCTTGCTCCTTTTTAGCGAGAGTTTTGGCATTTATTATTCGACATTTTCAGGATATTTACACTGTAATAATGGTTTCCCAATAGTATTACATTGGCACCGATAGTCCGTAACGATGGGCCTGATGACTTGAGGGTTTTAAGGCGAGGGTATAGTTGGGTGCTCTTTAAAAAATGTTTGAGCATTATTACCGGAGGGATTCTGCCTTAAAAAACCTATGGGCAGTCGTGGTTATGTGGGATAATGGGGCAAGATGTGGATGGTGGAAGGAATCATTGATGCTTTGGTTCCGATGTCAATTTACTTATTCAATCAATTGGTGCGTGGCAGGTAGATGGATACGATTCAGAGCATGGTTGGGGCAATTCTACGTCACGGCATTCTTGCGATTATCATCGGGTTTGTCGTCGCCTTATTTCTTTGGTCGTTAGACCAAGTTACTGAACTATTTTGGGCATTCCCTCTTCTATTGTTCGCGCTACCCTTTTTCGGAATTCTCTCTGCTTGGTGCTACCGCTTGGCGGGGGCGAACGCTGACCAGGGGAATGCACTTATTGTTCAAGAGGCTCTCGAGCCGAAAGGTAATGTGCCTCTGCGCATGGCGCCTCTTGTGTTTCTTGGTAC
>JAUMAI010000752.1:0-4309 GCA_032116775.1 Pirellula sp.
AGGTGTCTAACACTTGTCGTCTGGGCGTTAGAGAGCTGTTTGGCAGTGTGAACTCCGGCTGCTCCAAACCTAGCCTATCGGCAACGGGTTAAACGAGCTGTCGGGCTAGGTTTGCTACCGTTTGGGCCATCACTCGTTTTGGTATCGAATGATCATCGTCTGGGCGTTGGTGAGCTGATTGGCAGTGTCGACACCGACTGCTTCAAACCTAGCCGTTCGGCAACGGGTTAACCGAGGCGTCGGGCTAGCGAAATACCGTTTCGGCACGAACTCGTCAGCGTCGTCTAACCATCTCTATTACGTCGCGCATGAGATGCCTTGCCACATCTCACTCATAAGAGCCATATCGTCATTTTTCTGAGACGTTCTCTGCGCAGGCAAAGCGTTCCGCTTCCGTTCCTCACAGTAAAGCAAACCAGACCATAGAATCTCATTTAAGCAAATCAAGTTACTGATTTGTGCGATCGCAGTCATCGAAACGACTCGAGCAGTCGTTGAGACAAGGAACAGAGGAGGGTGAAATGGTAATGCTTGCGAAACCCAAAAACAAGCAACGAGCGTTTACTCTCATTGAACTCTTGGTTGTTATCGCAATCATTGGTGTGCTAGCTGGACTGCTGCTCCCCGCTGTTCAGGCGGCAAGAGAATCAGCTCGACGCGCCCAGTGCTCCAATAACCTCAAGCAGCTTACGCTAGCTGCTCAGAATTTTGAAGGGGCTCACCGACGCTTCCCGCTCGGCCGCATGATCAGTCGTAGCCAAGACCCAGTCGAGTGGCCTGATTACTCATGGGGATTTCACCTGTTGCCCTATGTCGAGCAGCAGGCACTTTGGCAGTCGATCGATCAAAGTAAGAGCTGGCGTATCGAGCCTAATAGAACTAAAGCTTCCACTACGGTTTCGAGCTTTCGATGTCCCTCTTCGATCGTCCAATTCGACGGAGACTGTGACTATGCAGGCATCCAAGGCGCCTCGAGCGGTGCGAATATTCCCACCACTTCATGGCAATTTAAGCCTGGCATCATGATTGATGGACTGACTTTGCGACAAGCAATTCGCGCCGCTGACATTACAGATGGACTCTCTCAAACAGCAATTATCGCGGAGTGTCCTGACTATTTTCCGGAAGAGAATGGTTTCTGGATCT
Source organism: Pirellula sp. (assembly GCA_032116775.1). GTDB lineage: Bacteria > Planctomycetota > Planctomycetia > Pirellulales > Pirellulaceae > JAFLCP01. The sequence continues at coordinate 1,147 of JAUMAI010000752.1, forward strand.
CCGGACAAAATACGCTCAATCAATACACGGGAATTGGAAGTGAGAGGTCAGGAATTATCAGCTGGCACACAGGCGGTGCCTTCATCGCCTTCGCTGATGGCTCAGTCGACTTCAAATCAAACGATACACATGTCGATGTGGTAAAGGGGTTTTGTACTCGCAGCGGCAACGAGGGACTCGGTTTGTAAGGAAACGGTTCGCTGTGAAGATAAAATCCAAACATTTTTGCTTCAGGTTGTTTCATCTTAGTTGAGGATTAGAAAAATGAAAAATGCAGTATTGTGTCTGTTTGCGGTTGTTGCCATGGTTGCCTTGTCCACCCAATCGGTTTTTGCAGGTGGTGGCGGTGGAGCCAAGAAGAGCTCGGTCATCTCTGTAGATAACCTCGGTTCCCTCAGGTTAGCTGTTTTAGTTGATCGTGACCCAACCGATCCAAAGCTACCACCAATTATGACTCTCGAAGACTTGCAGAAAGCAGGTGGCAAGCTCGTTGACGCCGGTAAAGTTGGAGCAGCAAAATTCTCCGTAACGGCTGGTAAACACATCGTCTATGTCGTTTTCATCGACGATGAAGGCAATATTCTTGAGCCCACCTTCAACTCGAAACAGTACATGGTTCCGAAGGGAACCCTGAACGTCAAAGTGACGGGCAATGCTGAAGATGGTGCCACTTTGTCTCCTTAATGGTCATCCCTAACTCTTTAGAATGACACGCCCGCCCCATACTCACCTGTGGGGCGGCTTTATAACATCATGCCACACTTCATTCGCTATCTCGTGTCAACCGTTGCCGCCATATCGTTGGCCAGTACTTGGCTCTACGAAGGCTTGGATTACATCGCTCTTCTCTCGCTGCTGGCGTTCTTTCTAGCCCTGCCGAAACCTGGCTGGCAAGCCTTCCTTCAGGGACTATTCTTTGGGATGTTAGCCCTATCGATCGCCTTTTCTTGGGCTCCCAAATCACTAGCTTATATCACAGATTCCGATACCGCTTGGTCTTATCAACCCATTTTAATTTTTAGCTTTTTAGTATTTTGGGAGTCGCTGCTATTCGCCAGTTTGGCCTATTGTTCTAGCGGCGTACTTTGGTCGAAGAAATCGAATAAACATGGCGCTATCCTGCTGGTCGGTTGCTTCTGGGTAGCAATCGAACATTTCCTACCACGTGTCTTTAGTTGGACCTTAGCTCACTGCATCATCGGTATTTCGCCGCTGATGCAAATCGCAGATATCGGTGGCTCCTCCATCATATCCTTCATGTTGGTGATCGTACTGCTGTACCTCTCAAGTTGGATTATCGATCGCTTCACAGGCCAAGTCTCCGGGCCCAGCCCAGATGAGGCAGTTCATAAGACAATACAAGTGTCTAAACTTGCGGTTCCACTTCTTCTTCTTTGTGGTTGGTATGGCTATGGGATCTATACGGCGCAGCGATATACCGTAGAGAGTTCACAAGCTGAGAAACTGCGAGTGGGCGTGATCCAGATCGATCCCTCCTTCAGCGACTCGACCGCTAAAATGCGAAAAGCGTCCGAGGAAATCCATGGGCAGTGTGACCTGATACTCTGGCCCGAATCGAGCCTAGGGACCTACCAGCAAGACGTTTCGACGTTTGCGAGTAGTTCGATTCCGTTTTCGAGTATTAAGCCACCACTGATCGACTATTCCAATGTATTAGGAATCAACTGTCCGGTGATCGCTGGTGGGCGAACTTTTCCGTCTCATGCTACTGAGGATGGGCCCTTTTATCAGACCGCATTTTTGGTCGATTCGACTGGCCATATATTATCGACGTATCACAAGCGTTTTCTAATTCCTTTCGGTGAATTCCTGCCGGGCGAAACTCTCTTTCCAGACTTGCACTCTACCTTCGGACTTGGCGATTGGTATTGCACTGGAACCGATGCTAATTGTTTGCCGGTCAGAAAAAACTGCAATGTGGGTGTCTTGATTTGCTATGAAGATCTCGTGCCTGCGGCGGCTCGCACCCTGTCGAGTAACGGAGCAACCGTGCTGGTCTGTATCATCAATGCGTCTGCTTTTGAGGAGCCGAATGCACTGAAGCAGCATTTACGATTAGCGAGGCTTCGTGCAATTGAAAATCGCAAGTATCTTGTGCGGTGTGCGGGCACAGGGATCAGTTGTGTGATCGATTGGCACGGCAACATGAAAAAGAGTGCTCATCCGACACAGGAAGCCTCATTTGTGTATGACGTTCCGCAACAAAGTGAGCACACTTTGTATCAACTTTTTGGCTATCACTTTCCTAATATGTGCCTAATGCTTTTTATCGTCGTGTCGCTGCGTTCTGCGTGGCGAAAACGATTATAGATTTTTATAAGCATTAGCTAACATTTCTTTGGCTGAAATTGTAAGACTTCTTAAAATACCTGTTAGTGTTTTTGAAACACAGATTTCTCAGGCGATGTAAACCAAGTCGCTTTTGACAGAAGTCATCTGCTACCTATGGTTGCAGAAACTCACACGGAGAATGGTGCCGCCTAATCAACCATTATCAGGATCTTGATCGTCTTCATCTCGATTAGTGTTTCACTGGATGACACAACAGCAAGGAGTACATTAATGAGAAAGAGTCTTGGATTGAGAATCAACAAGTGGAACTTTCGCAAGCTTCGTCAGGAATGTGGTTACACGCAACAGCGTCTAGCGGAGATTTCGGGTTACACCGATCGCCTGATACGCAAAGCGGAATCAGGTGGTTACTTAAATACAGAGACGATCGAGGATCTATGCGATGCCCTGTCGGTAGAAGGCAAGGTGGTACATCCGACGGATATTACGACCGATAACAGTTCCGCTGCCGTAGGATTTGTAAGTCAGTTACTCGGTATTGGTGAGAACACATCGGACGACTTCTTGGATGGTATTTCTTCGAATACGAGTCTGACTTGTTCGGGCGACAGCCAAAAGTGTCCGTTGACTGGGGGCTGGCGAGGTAAGACGAAGATTGCGAAGTGGGCCAACATATTTCAGACCTATTTCCGTCCGCAGCTCTTTTTTTCTCCAATTGTTGCGGCCGTTAATGGTGACGATATTCTGGTGAGAACAGCCGTACGCCACAAGAATTCGGTAACCAGGATGAGCGAGTCGGCCATTAACATTCACTGCCAACTCGACATGCAAGGCAATTTCGTAGCGATCG
>JAUMAI010000753.1:0-18735 GCA_032116775.1 Pirellula sp.
TTTGACTTTTTCAATCTGGGTAAATGGGAGGGCTGAGGGGTTTATACGGGGTAAAAGTTTATCCAGCGGTTTTGCAAAAGAAAGGCCCGAGGGAGTGAAAATTCGATATTTTCTCTTTGTGCCCCCTCGATAGAAGCATGGGCAATTATTCGATCTCCGGTGTGCGGGTGTGAATCGAGAGAGAAACGATATTTCCTGATACTCAATGTCGCATGTTCCTGAAAACAAAAAGGTCGAGATTGATACCGCCTAAATCAGCGCCTATACTTATGTGTCTACGGCGTCCGCCGATTTCGGCGAACCACGCAAGTCTTGAATGCAGGGAGCCATGGCTTGTCCGCTAAGCCCAAAGTGTTGTGGGTCGATGCTCAAGTAGTGTCGTCCGCGGCCCAACCTACCTCGCCACCTGGGACTCTCCCCGTCACCATCCGTCAGTTGCTCGATAGCGGCGCCGATTGGGAACGAGTTGATTCTCCGCTTGAGGCTATCGTATCCCTGCAAAAAAATCACCATTTAGGACTTTTTCTAGCTGGTTCCCTCGCGGATCAATCAAGCGAAACATTTTTAGAAAGCGAACGAGTTCTCAACGCCCTGCCAGATGGAGTTGCCATCGTTGATCGTCAGCACAAAGTGCAATGGGCCAATCGCTTTTTACGGGACTTAATCCCCAACTCCATAGTGGATTGTGACTTCTACCAAGCATTAGGGCAGCCGGAATTTGTTGGCACATCCATCTGCCCGCTGCATACCGCATCCGCTACCCGGGCTCCTAGCAGCTCAACGTTACACACTTCCGATAATCGATTCTTTCAGGTCTACGTTGCACCGCTTATCAGCGACAACGAAGTGGTTCGACTCGTGATTACCCTAAGCGATGTCACGGCCGAAGTCCTTCAGCAACAGAAATTGGCCGCCATCCACAAAGCTGGAAGCAAACTGGCTGATCTCAAGCCGGATGAGATATTTGAAATGGGCGTAGAGCAACGTATCGAGTTGCTCAAAGATAACATCCGGCACTACACCCACAGCCTGCTGAATGTCGATGTCATCGAAATTCGCCTTCTGGAGCAGTCGACCGGAAACCTGATTCCGCTGCTATCGGTAGGAATTGACCAGGAAGCTGCGGACCGCAAGCTGTTTGCTTGTCCGCAAGGTAACGGTGTCACCGGCTATGTCGCATCTACAGGCCTCAGTTACTTGTGTCACGACACCAGCTGTGATCCGCTCTACCTGCAAGCTTTTGACGGTGCCGCAAGCTCTTTGACTGTTCCAATCTTATTGCATGATGCAGTTATCGGGACGATCAACATTGAGAGCCCAAAAGCTCATGCTTTCAACGATTCCGATCGACAGTTTTTAGAAATATTTGCACGCGATATCGCAATCTCATTAAATACATTGGAACTGTTGGTCGCACAAAAAACGAATGCCGCTCAAGAAAGTTGCGAAGCGATCCATAGCGCAGTCGCCTTGCCCGTGGACGACATATTGCTCGATACGGTCAATGTGATGGAACGCTACATCGGCCATGATCCAGATGTAGTGCAGCGCTTGCAGCGAATTCTGAAAAATGCTCGAGATATCAAACGAGTGATCCAGCAAGTTGGCCAGAAAATGGCCCCCGTAGAAGCAGTCCCGCTCGGTTGCACGCTGGAACAGCACGCGAAATTACGTGGCAAGAGAATCTTAGTCGTTGACGCTGATGAACAAGTACGCAACGACGCTCATGGCTTGCTAGAGCGTTATGGTTGCACAGTAGAAACCGCTCACCATGGCGACGAAGCGGTTATGATGGTTCGAGCAGCAGGTACGGATGCCTCTTACGACGTCATCATTTCGGATATTCGCTTACCTGACTACTCCGGTTATCAATTAATGTTGCGGCTGAAGAACATCCTTGAGCCTGTCCCGATGGTGTTGATGACCGGCTTTGGATATGATCCCGGGCACAGCATCGTAAAAGCGAGACAGGCGGGGCTACACTCTAAGGGCATTCTCTACAAACCGTTTCGACTCGATCAACTTATTTCGGTTGTAGAAACCATTATTGATTCCCATCAACCTCAACACGCCTAAATAATGGCACTTAAGTGTTAGCTCTCATTCTTCGCCTGACAATTATCGCTTCTGTCTTGGTCGGGCACTTTGGTTGGTGGGTGTTTGTTTACAACCGAGTCAATGCTACGGGCCTTCCTAGAAAACTCATCAAGTTTTTCGAAAAGGCAATCTGCATTCCGCTGACGCTTTTATTACCCGTGCTTCTCGTTGGAATCTACTTTGGCCCCATCACCCAATGGCTGCTTTATGGAGAAGCCATTCCTACTTCAGCCGCACCTTTGCTTTACTACTCGCTCTTTTGCTTAGCCGTCGTGTTAGCGATTGGCCCACTCTGGCTACTCTCAAGACTCTATTTGCTCCCACCCAAACAACTCAGCCAAACAGCCAAAATAGCCGTTGTCAATTTGCAAAACCAATGGCAAGAGATCTGCCATCACCCTACAACACGCACGCTGGCTCGTTTACCAGGCAACGAGATTCTTAAACTTGAACTCAACCGAAAGACTCTGCTGTTACCGCAGTGGCCACAATACTTAGACGGTTTTCGAATCGGCCATATTTCAGATTTGCATTTCACCGGTCAACTTGCACCTGCATTCTATCGCCAAGCTTTTTCCGAGTTGCTCGCTCAGCGTCCCGACGTGATTGCCTTGACGGGGGACATCATTGATAAAGCCCACTGTTTACCTTGGATTGCAGAACTTCTTGGCGAACTCACCGCGCCGCATGGACTCTTTTTCGTCCTTGGCAATCACGATAAGAGGATTGACGATCCTGATCTTGTTCGCCAATTAATGACCAAGGCAGGCTGGCAGGATTTGGGTGGAAGAACGTCCTTCGTAGACTTACATGGGCATCCAATATGCTTAGCTGGTCATGAAGTCCCTTGGTTTGGCAAGGCCCCAAACTTTACTGAACTAAACAACCAAGGCCTCCCCCCAGAAAGTCAATTAGCCCCCAGAGCATTTCGCCTCGCCTTATCACACTCACCAGATGCCATCGATTGGGCCAAATCTGAGAACGTTGATTTATTGTTGGCTGGCCATACCCATGGAGGACAAATCAGACCTTTAGGCATCGGCCCAATCGTCGCTCCAAGCTGGTATGGCAGTCAGTTCGCATCTGGAGTCTTCTATCGCGAACCAACGCTCATGCATGTCAGTCGCGGCATGGCGGGCGTTCATCCCCTACGCTTTCGCTGTGCGCCAGAGATCACCATCCTAGAACTTTATCATCGGGGATAAGATTTGCGTGAATACCCTATAACTCTCACGCAAGAAAAGCTTAATGGATGTCGCCTAAACGATTGTGCCGCGATTGTCCAAGATAAACTCGAACAAAAAAGCTGGCTAAGTATTTCTCAGCCAGCTTTCTATTTTTTAAATCGTTGCGATTGCGAATTACTTCGCTCACGCTAGTTGTTGTTAATTGTCACGCCTGGCCAATCGTCGGTTCGAAATGGCGTTAGCGGTAATCCTGCTTGATCAAACATATTGCACACAGGATTGTCAGCCCAGGCGTATCGTACAGAAGCTGGATCAGCAACTGTTTCTGCCGAAACTTCGACGCGGCCATCAGGAAGAATTGTCGCCTTGGCCCAAACAAACTTCTTGTCGGCCCCAGCTATGGCGAAACCAACAGGTTCATTGACATCAAACGGACGCCAGCCGCCATTAACATGGTCAAAGCTCAACACCATCTTGTTGCCGACCTTTTCGGCCGACTTAAACTGCGGACTACGATGAGCAATCTGGATTCCATAGTCCTTGGCCAAAGCCCAGCGAGCGAGTCGTCGTCCAACATCCACTTTATTCTTCGGATGAATATCTTTTCCTTCTCCGATGTCGATAATGACTGCCTGTCCGGTATTAGGCAGTTTGCTCATGGTCATCGTCTGAGCTTCGCGTAACTCGGCCCAATCACTTTCTTCTGGATTAGGTTTCTCAGCGCGAAAATCAGCTAACTGGACCCAATAGAAAGGAAAATCTCCCTGCTGCCATTCCTTGCGCCAGCTCGAGATCATCAAAGGGAACAATTCGCGATACTGATAAGCTCGTCCCGCATTGGATTCCCCCTGATACCAGATCGCACCTTTAACTCCATAACCAATATGCGATTTCAAAACGCCATTGTAGATATTGCCTGGTCGACTATTTCCTCCCATTTGACCACGCATTCCATTTAATTGCTTCTTCTCTTCCTCGTTCAAGTCGCTCTTCTCGGACAACTCCTTGAATCTCGCTTCGGATTGACTCCAACGTTCCATCAAAGGAGCGTATTTCTCATCAGCTGCCAAGATATCTCGGTTCACCCATGCTTCCGCTGCAGAACCACCCCACGCATTATTAATCAAACCCACAGGCACGCCGAGCGTTTCTTGGAGTTGACGGCCGAAGAAGTAACCGACAGCGGAAAACCCACCAACATTTTCAGGCGAGCAGACCATCCATTTTCGATCGTCGTGTGACCAGACTGGTTCTTGGCGACCAACTTGCGGAAAATTGATCATTCGAATTTGAGCATTCTTGGCGGCTAGCTTTTCGAGATCTGGATCATTCGACGCATTAACAGACCATTGCATGTTCGATTGCCCAGAACAAATCCAGACCTCACCAACCAAAATGTCCGAGATCGTAATGGAGTTTTTACCGGCCACCTTTAATTCATGTGGGCCACCAGCTGGTAAGGGAGCGAGCTTAACTTCCCATTTGCCTTGAGCGTCAGCTTTGGTTTCGTGTACTTGATCACCGATGGACACCTTAACCGCTTCACCAGCCTCGGCCGTACCCCAAACTCGATTGGCTAAATCGCGCTGCAGAACCATGTGATCGCTAAATATGTTTGGCAACTTTACATCGGCAACTGCGTTTGTAGCTAAGACAACGTTTAATGCCACCGCACAACTTGCCAACCAATGTCGGCATTGCAAGAGAGTACTCATGCTGTCATTACCCGGAGAGAAAAAGGTAGGAAAAATAGGAATAGCTTATGACTATTAGAGTGGACCTAGGGTCGAACTGCTGACCGAGATTCTAAACCGAATTCTAGGTTAAGCCAACAAAATAGAGATTCGTGGCTACCTTTTTTCTCGGTTGCTTATTAGGTCTAAGGTGGTAACAATGAGGCCCCACCTCAAATGGTCCGTTTGACCTACCTTGCATTTTCTCGCTCGAAAGAACGAACGCATCCCATTCGCTAGGCTCACCCATGTCCATCTTTCAAAGATTCAATCTTTGCTGCCAGCTAATATTTGCCCTGATTTGCTTAACCGAAGTGGCCGAGGCGCAAGACAGACCTCGCACGGTTCCTGTCTCCAGAGACACCTGGCTTTCAAGTGTCGACAATGAGCGTCTCGGATCTAATGGTGGAGCCTCTCGCTTAAAGCTGAAGTCCTATCAGGAAATGGCCTTGGTGGATTTCGATCCGAGCAAGTTCACTGGATATATCATCAAAAAAGCGCACCTACACCTCAATGTCGTCGACAAGACGCGATTATTGCGAATCACTACGAGCAGTGTTTCGGCTCCTTGGGTCGAAGGAGATGCGACTAGCTACGCGCAAGTGGCTGGCGTCTCAAGCTTTCAGTTTCGCGAATCCCCCGATAAACCTTGGTCCTATGAAGGAAGCGACCTCACCAGCGTCGTGCTTGGTTCAGGAAACAGTTGGTGGTACTCAGCCGATCCGACTCTTCCGGACGAAAAAGGTTGGCAAGTTGTTGAAGTAGGACCAGATGTTGTTGCCGCTCGCATCGCGGGTTTAAGCCATGGTGTACTTATCTTTGACGATGTCGGCTCAGAATGGAAACGCGACGGAGATAAGTTTGAGGTTTTTCCATTTCCAAACCGTTATATCTACAGCCTGCAACAAAACAAAGCGGTCGCTCCCTACTTTACTTTTGAACTAGGTGAGAAGGATAACGCTGCCCCCAAACAACCGACAAATTTCAAATTCGACACAACCGACTTGCGATCAGGAGAAGCCGTTCTGCGTTGGAGTACACCAGAGGATGCTGGTCCAGCTGGGACTCTTGGATTTGAAGTCCAAATCAACCAAGTTGCTGTCCCTTTGTATCTTGTCCCACGGGCTGGTCGCCCTGGCGAAGAAGTGTACATGCACCTTCGCGACATCGAATTGGATCCTAAAGCGGATCAAAAGATTGAGATACGTGCCATCGATAGAGCTGGCAATCGCGGTGAGCCTTTAGTAGCTTCCTTCCGAACCTCAACGAATCCACCTTGGCAACCCAAAACAGCCAATCCAGTTCTCGCTAAAGATCCATCCACTCAAACTGCGTGGCCCAAACTGCGCGACTTGGAAATTTCCGTTATCGACGAACTCGACAAAGTTGACCCTAGCAGCGGACGTATGCAGCCCGCGCAAGACAAAAGCTACTGGTTGAATAATCATCTCTGGAACGCAGCGACCAAGACAATCTCATTAGCCGCTGCGAAAAAAGAGTGGATCGCGTTTCAGATTGTCGTCCGCTCATCTCCCGAAATCCTTGCCGAGTCGAATATTAAAATTGACCTCTCCTTTTCGTCCCCAAAACAGGACTTGTTACTGAATGTAGGGCGAATGGTTCCTGTTGCTACAGGTGACACTTACTGGCCCGATCCTGTAGTACCGCTCAACCGCTTGAAGCTCGATCCGAGTCAAAAGGCAATGTTTGGCTACCACTCGTATTTGGTCGAATGTCATATTCCGGCAGGACTCGCCGCGGGGCAACATCAAGGGGAACTAACGCTGTCCAATGGCACAGAGCGACTTGCCTTACCCGTAACACTCGAAGTTTACGACTTTTCGATTCCGGACAGACTGAGCTTCTTTCCGGAAATGAATGCTTATGGACTGCCGGAAAACGAACTCGATTACTACCGCCTAGCTCAGCAACACCGTACCGTCCTCAATCGTTTGCCCTATTATCATAACGGTCGAGTCGAACAAGGTTGTGCGCCGCAAATCGTTGACGGTAAATTCGAATGGAGCGATTGGGACAAACGATTTGGACCACTTTTTGACGGCACTGCCTTTAAAGACCTGCCCCGAGGAAGCATTCCGATTGAATGTTTCTATCTGCCGATGTTTGAAAATTGGCCTATCCCTATTGCGCCCAACTACACGGAGAATTACTGGGCAGAGCAAGCATTATCCAAAACTTATCGCGAACAGTTCGTAAGCAGCTCAGGAGAAATAGCCGAGCATCTTAAACATCAGGGCTGGTCAAAGACTATCTTTCAGTTTTATCTCAATGGTAAAAACAACTTTAAAGAACGCGGTTGGTCACGTAGCACTTGCCCATGGATCCTTGACGAACCAGCCCATTTCCAAGATTTTGATGCATTAAGCTGGTTTGGCAGAGCCTTTCACGAAGGTGTTACTCCAAGCAAAATCGACAACCTCGTATTCCGAACCGATGTGTCACGTCCGCAGTGGCAGCGGGATGTCTTAGATGGTTTAGTCGGTTATGCCGTTGTGAGTTCAGCGCTCAGAACATACCCACGCCATGTCTTGGACAGAGCCAAAACAAACCGAGAACTGGTTGTTGAGTATGGTACCTCAAATCGGCTCGATCAATCCAACCTGCAACCTTTAGCTTGGTGTATCGATAGCTGGACTCTCGGTATTAATGGGGTCCTTCCCTGGCAAACGATTGGTAACAAAGATTCTTGGAGCAAGGGTGACGAACTATCCCTTTTCTATCCGGCACTTGATTCAGAGGATAAGTCACCGATTCCAAGCATTCGGCTCAAAAGTTATCGACGCGGGCAGCAAGACGTGGAGTATCTGGAATTACTGAGACAAAAACTTAACCTGCCACGTTGGGCTATTGCAGATTGGGTGCGCAGCACTTTGCCTTGGCAGGTTCGTCGAGAAGGAACCGGCATCCAGGGTGCTGAGGATGCAGGACGTGTGCAATATGGCCAACTCTCGCCAACAGATTTTTGGAGGCTCAGAAAGGTGATTGCCAGCGAATTACAGACACCCAAGCCTGGCAAATAATTCCGCTTTAAGTCCTATGAAAAAGTAGTACATCAGTAAAACCTTCACTAAGTGTCCTACATTGAAACCAAAATCTTCCAAAAAATACCCCGACACTTCCCGTTTTTGGTCAGTAATTGCGGAAATGCTGTTGTCTCGGGGTCATTTAACGGGTATGGTTTAGGCGGTTGAGTAAGCGAAACTAACCAGGATCTTGGTTCTCTGTAGGCCTGCCTGCTGCTCCGTTCGTGAAGTTCTACCAGGCGAACCCGCCTCTTATGGGTTCTTTCTTTCTAACCCGGGAAGTGAAGTGTTGGGTTAGGCAGCATTTCGATGCAGGAGTTACCCTGATGGGTACGAAATTGTACGTAGGCAATCTTCCTTACAGCATTACCGACAGCAAGCTGGAAGAACTATTCTCCCAGTACGGCAACGTGCGCAGCGCACAGGTTGTAAAAGACCGTGACACTGGCCGTAGCAAAGGCTTCGGTTTCGTTGAAATGGAAGATTCCAACGACGCTAATGCCGCAATCAATGCACTGAACGAGAAAGAGCATGATGGTCGTCCTTTGACCGTCAACGAAGCTCGTCCTCGTGAAGATCGCGGTGGTGGCGGTGGTGGTGGTGGTGGCTATCGCGGCGGTAGCCGTGGTGGTAGTGGCGGCGGCGGCGGTGGTCGTGGCGGATACGATCGCGATCGTCGTTACTAATAAGACATCCCCACAACAATAGTTAAATAACCACAAGACGCCCGCTCATTAACTTGAGTTGGGCGTTTTTTCGTTTCTGTCACCGAAGCTCGCAAAGACAGGTCCCATATCACCCACCCAAGCGGACAAACCCTGGGATATGCAACAGTCGCTATGCACGCGATATACAACAATGATCCACCCAAGGGATCCGAGCCGTGAGAACCGAGCCAACCCAATAGCTCCGCCCCCTCTGAAACAGGTTAAGTCAGAATCCGCTTATCTCGGGCAGCTTATCTCGGGCAGATGTAGTTGATTCGCAAAGATAACTCGTCGCAATAAAACCAATAAAAAAGGCTGAAATCACCTCGAGGATGACTCCAGCCAATTCTGGCTTGAAGATCGTTATTAACCCTACTTGTTCGTTCGGAAACGAGTGTACTCGTCGACGTCGATTCGCCCATCGCCATTTGCATCCGTGCCATCCTTAGGCGGAATCGGCATAGCAGTCCATTCATTGGGAGTCAGCACACCGTCGCTGTTTTTATCATATTTCGACAATTGCTTTTGCCCCCACTTCAGATCTGCTTCACTCAATGGGGCCTTAGCTCCCGCGCTCGCTGCCGCAGGCGTTGAGGCTGCGGAAGCAGCAGCTTGCGATCCGCCGCTATCGGCAGCTGCTTCACCACTAGGCGCAGCAGCCATTTCGGTAGCTGCCACAGAACCAGCACTGCCGTTTAAAGCTGGCGTCTCTTCCTTACGAGCGTCGCTACGTCCAGAGGCAATACTCGCCCCCGAACGCCCAGAGGATCCGCTGGAACCACGATTAGCTCCATTGTTCACCGCCTTTAGCAGCTCGACCGTTGTAATGAAACCGTCCGTATTGAGATCGAACTGCTGAAATTCAGCAATCACTTTGTCGTCAAAGTTGGAGGCAAACTCATTAAGTGATACCTGACCATCACCATCCTTATCATCTCGAGTAAACCAATCCGGTTTGCCGGCAAGCTTGTCGATTTTCTCTTTGGTGGTGAGTTGTCTCAGTGATTTTGCTCTCGGCTTTTCCTCCGGGTTGCCAGTGGCCTCCGCGCCACGCTCACCTCCCCCACGACCATCACGACTGTAGCCGCCTCCCTCAAATCCGCCGCTAGGCGGACCACCACTGAAACCTCCCCCTCCCATGAACATCATGCTTCGGCCGCGGAAATCACCACCGCCGCCAGAGCCAGGCCCTTGCGATCCTTGCTGCTGCTGTTCTTCTGCGATTCGACGTTTTGCGTATCTCACCGCAAGCTCTTCCTTGGTTAGATTGCCGTCACCATTGCGGTCATACTGCATCGGATCATCGCTCCATCGGCCACTGCTGAGTTCATCTCGACTTAGCTTTCCATCTCGATTGCCGTCGTAGCGATTTAGACGATCCTCTGCCTCCTTGATATCGCGATCGATAACGGTCACCGTAGGCTCACCGCTATTACCCGAACTCCCGAAACCAGGAACACTTTTTGGTAGCTCAGGAAGTCCGAAAGTAGGCACTAACGGCTTGGGGCCTGAATTCTCGGTTGTGGGCTGCGCCTCACCTCCGCCCCAACTCCCGCCTCCCCAACCGCCACTCCAGCCACCACCTCCCATTCTTTCCTGTCGCAATCTCTCAAATTCCCCGGAAATCACTTCCAGCGGAACCGGCTTGGAGAGATCGATTTTTGGATTGGACTGCGCCATGCGCTGCAAGAAAAAGCCAGCCGGCCCCTGCATCTCGTCGGGATCGAGCATTTTATTCCCGTTTCGGTCAAACCTGGCCAGCATTGCGCTAGGATCAAAGCCACCCATTGGAGACCCACCAAAACCGCCGCTAAAACCGCTAGGACCACTAACCCCCCCGCCGGAGAACATCATGCTCATGCGTCCTCGACCACCTTCATCTCCGCCGCGGTCGCCACGATCGCCACCACGCCAGCTCATTTCGGGTGGCTGGGCTACTACATTTCCAAGGGATAATGAGGCTGCCACAGCGAGCCGAAATACTGATTTTGATATCCACGGAAAAGCCAGATTGGGTTTTGACATCCTAGTAGTCCTTGCTGAATCCCAAAGGAGGGGAATACTGAACTAATACCGTGAAAAATCACAGCCCTTCATTGTAGTTAAACCCCTACCCTCGCAACAAGTTTCGTGATTCACACCCCGCCAATAAAGGGAACATTATTTCACCCAATGGAGCGGGAACAGAGCGAGGCTACCTCCCAGTATTGCCCTTACAACCGCGCCCACCTCGAATTTGCATGCCCGCGATGCAGCCAAGTGCTATTGAACACCCCGCAATCCGTGTGTTAGACTCTTCACCCTTCCCCGGGTCTCGGGAGTGCGGCAAGTTCGGTTATCGCAACAAGTTCCGCATATCAACACGAGACCTGCTGGATTATTTGAATCAGCGGTTGGATTCGCTTGACGGAACAATTGCGAGGCTCAAGCTTACCCCTGAGATAGCACGGCTATTTCGGTGGTTGATTTCGGCTTTCGCAAAGGTGACTCAGCAACGCAACAGAACCATGCGAATGCCAACTTGTAGGTTTAGATCCACTAATAACTAGCCGAAAACCGTAGCACAGTGGCACTGAAGTTGGCGACCTGAGTGCATGTCCTTTGTCGCTTTGTTTTCGACTATAGGTAGTTTTATATTCAGTGAACTGGATTTCATAAAAAGGGTATTTTCGTGGGTGTAAAGAAGACGGGCAAAGGGCGTCGTAAGATTGGTCGTAAGAAACGCCGCATGCGTGCACGCATTCGTCACCGCAAGAAGTAGTGCTCAGGCCGAAGTACGGCTAGCATCATTGGTGATGTTGTTGATGGCTATCATCTGCACTGACTGAAACAGAACAGAACGAGAGGCGTCTGATTTGGCATCAGTGATTTTAGATATTGGGAACGCACTAGAACGCCATTGAGCTAGAAAGCTTGGTGGCGTTTTTCATTTGTTAGGCAATTAGACCAACGTCATCATCCAGAACCTGCAGGCGGTTGTCGATCCGAACCACTTTAAGCTTCAACTTGTCCCGCCAGCACAATTCCCCCCAAAGCTGGCTCTTGAATGGAAACAACGTCAGCAAATCGCCAGTTCTCTTTTTCTAAAATCGATACGGTGGCTTGCGCCAGAAGCGGTTGATTGCAGAAGTTGCCTCCCGCCAATCCCAGAATCGGCCTAGAACTTTGGGTAAAGCCGAGCTTCTTAGCCACAGTCCCGATCAATTCAGCCAGTGCAACTGCCCCTCTTTCGACGATATCGCCTGCGATAACATCGTATGGAGCTACCTCAAAAACAACTCCCGATAGCTTCGCCAATTGATCGCGGGTCATCTCTGCGTTGTAGACCACACCGATCAGTTCAGTCGGATCCTTGAGACCGAAATAGCGCATGACTTCACCAGTCAATAGTGTTTCAGCCCCCCGGCCATCAGATTGTCTTGTTACAGCCTTTAAAGCTTCAATTGCAAACCAATAACCGCCTCCCTCATCCCCCAGTATTCCACCCCAACCTCCACATGAACGTCGCTCGCCACTAGCGGTCGTTCCGAAACAAAAAGAGCCCGTTCCACTGATCACTGCAATTGCGTCGCGATAGCTATCGAGCGAATACTCGATTCGTTGATCGATCAGTTCGATGGCACTGGTGGCAGAACCAATCTCCGCGCGAGATATTGCTAAGAACGCCAGCAATGGATCGGCATCAGTCGTCACTTTTATCGATCGCGCCAGCCTGGTCCCCTCAGCCCAGACCAGCATCGTATTGCGATCTCCTGCTCTTCCAACTCCAGCTAGAGAGAGCATCAGAGTATCAATAGGATATGAATCTACATTTAGCAGCGACAATGAAAGTTCGGTGGCTAAAGGATGCTCTTGGGCTTGTCGAATCGCCCCCCGAATCGCCTCCGCAATATGACGTTGAGCACTCTCAAAACCGACAGCTCTCGGATTACCGGGCCCAGACACGGAAGCACCTATAACGCTTGCTTGACCAGCCGATGGTTGCCCAAGTGAAGTCACACTTGGCTCTTTTAACAAACTCTCAACGCTTGTCGCCAACGCTACCAATGCTCTCGTTTTCGATCCACCACCATCTACAGCGACAACAACTTGCGGTTTATGGCTTGTGTTCATATTAGCTCGACTTTAAACACGCCCCAGATGATGTCCACTCGGTCCCGGATCTAGTCTAAATGGCAATCGGAATACCGGGGACTAGTTGCCGAATAAAAAATCATCAAATCCGGGACTCTCAGAGCTAACCGCGGAAAAAAGAGAGGAAACTTGGCCAATAGCGACTTTCAATATGCAATTACTCGACTTCGAGGGGGCTGACTCGTGGACTGACTAGCAGGTGCCTGGCGTGCGATCACCAAAAATCGCTTTTAGCCAGCTCTCACATCCTATAACCGCATCTCTCGCAGCAGCCATGAGAAGACAATTTCAACGTTTTTATCGGTGGGTTTCGTTAGCCTGACAATCTCTATATAACCATTTACCACCTCGACATACTTTTGCACTATGCTAAGCGAAAGTGCTGGGCTTTACCAACAGTACTGGGCAATGCAAAAAATTCGTCGCGATGCAAAAAATACGGTCGAGCTTTTACCAATTTGTCACGACAGAATGAGCTAGGCATACATCTCCAACCGAAGAGAGTCGATTATCGTTACTATCGAAACGGTTGCATGAGAACGGGCTTAGCTGCAAGAGCAAGAGGCATTACGAACATTTATTAAATTTGCAGATCTCGATAAATTGCTGCTGTTCACTTTGAAACTTAGGCACATCAAACGGTAACACACATGGAAAGACGTTCCCTCGGCAACACCGGCGTAACCTTGCCTTTATTAAGCTATGGCGCATCTTCAATTGGCCAAGAATTTCGTGCGGTAGATCTAAACGAAGCTTTACAAAGTGTTCGTGTCGCTCTAGATCTCGGTATGGACTTCATTGACACTGCAGCCTATTACGGTCGAGGCATGAGCGAATGCCTGCTCGGTGTCATTCTACGCGACATTCCTAGAGACAAATATTTACTCGGTAGCAAACTTGGACGCTACGCGCCTGCCCACTTTGACTTCTCGGCTCGTCGAGTTGTTGAAAGTGTCGATATAAGCTTGATGAGAATGGGAGTCGACTACCTCGACTTCATGATCTGCCATGACATCGAGTTCGTTGATATCGACCAAGTCATTCATGAGACTCTTCCTGCTCTTCGGCAAATCCAAAAATCGGGCAAGGTCCGCTTCATCGGAATATCCGGCTATCCGATGAAGATATTCCGCCGAGTACTCGATGTAACCAGTTTAGACTTTATCCTCTCGTACAATCATTACACGCTCCAGAATAGTATGCTTGCGGACTTGGTTCCCTATCTTAAGAGCAAACAAGTTGGCATTATGAATGCGGCTCCATTTGCCGCCCGCTTGCTCACCAATACCAACCTACCTGTGTGGCACAAAGCAACTCCGAAAGTACGGGAGATCTGCCACCAAGCTGCGCGACACTGCGCTAAGCATGGAGTGGACATAGCCCAATTGGCACTACAATACTCCATTGCAAACCCAGATCTCGCTACGTGCATCATTGGCTCCGCCAATCCGAACAATGTGCGTAAATGGGTTGAGTGGGCTAACGCACCTGTACCGGAGCAACTGATGCATGAAGTACAGAACATTCTTAAACCAATCCATAATTGGCACCATATTGAAGGTCGCCCAGAAAACAACGATACGCCTACTGTTGAATAATTTTGAAATCGGAAATGATTTGAATGAAAGCACTCTCTCTTGATTCGCCACTGAACTGGAAACAAATCGATATCGCTGAACCCAGCTCACCTGGACCAACCGAAGCTGTCGTGCGCGTACACCAAGTCGGAATCTGTGGAACGGATCTCAGCGGCTACTTGGGCAAAATGCCTTTTTTCAGCTATCCACGAATACCGGGTCATGAACTCGGAGTGGAAGTGGTCGCGATTGGCAGTGAAGTAACCCAAGTAAAAGTCGGCGATCGCTGCGCAGTAGAACCCTACATTAACTGCCAGAAATGCTATGCTTGTCGACGTGGCCACACAAACTGTTGCGAACATCATCAAACATTAGGTGTGCATTGTGATGGTGGACTACGCCCCTATTTCACTGTACCAGCACGCAAATTGCATATCTCTCGCCACTTATCCTTTGAGCAATTAGCTTTGGTCGAGACATTGGCGATCGGATGCCACGCGGTTGATCGTGCTGCGATCAAAGCGGGTGAATGGGTCTTAGTGATAGGAGCTGGACCGATTGGGTTAGCCACTATCGAATTTGTGAAACTCACGGGCGCGAATCTAGTTGTCATGGATGTCAATGAACAGCGTCTTGACTTTTGTCGGAAAGTCATGGGAGTAAAACATACCGTTTTAGTCAAAGAAGGCCTGGAAGCTGAATTAAGACAACTTTGCGATGACCATATGCCTGATGTGGTGATCGACGCGACGGGTAATAATCAGGCCATGTCCCGCGCCTTTGGCTATATAACCCACGCAGGAAGATTGGTTTTTGTCGGTATCACAACCGAGGAAGTAAGCTTCAAGCATCCGATCTTTCATCGCCCCGAAGGGACATTACTCTGCTCTCGCAATGCCTTATCCAGAGACTTTGCCAGGATTATTGAGCTTATTGAAAAAGGACAGATCGATACGCAACCCTGGATAACGCATCGAACACCGTTTGAAGAACTTATCGGGGTGTTTCCTAGTTACACTCAAGCCTCAACTGGAGTTATCAAAGCGGTAGTGGAGGTTGGACTATAATCATGGAGAACTCGAACACACCGCCGGAAAACTTTTTGCAACTTGGCACAGGTAGGTTTTTACGCGCCTTCTCCGATCGTTTTATTCAAGAAGCGAGAGACAACGGCCAGCAAGTTGGCAGCGTTGTTGTCGTTCAATCGACGGAAGGATCGCGTGCCAATCTTATTGCTGCGCAGCCCAATGGCTTTCACGTACTCGTTCGAGGCTTTAAAAACGGCGAGGTGATAGATCGAGTCCAGCCGGTAAAAACTATCACCCGTGCCTTACAGGCCAAAAATGATTGGCCAGCCATAATACGCCTTGTCGCAAACGGCTCGATCCAAACGGTACTTAGCAATGCCACTGAAGCGGGCTATAAACTTGACCCGTCAGACTCATTCAGCAGTTCACCTCCGAATTCGTTGCCGGGAAAACTGACCCAGTTATTACTCGCCCGCTTTGAAGCGGGTGCTCGACCACTACAACTATTGCCTTGTGAACTTATCGAACGCAATGCAGACAAATTGCGGTCCCTCGTTTTACAGCAAGCAGCGGAGTGGAAGCTTTCCGAGGCTTTTATTCGTTGGATTCAAGAGGAATGCATATGGCTTGGTAATTTGGTCGACTGCATTGTCACCGATGGACCTCCTGATCACCCCCTCGCAGCCCAGGACAAATTACTCGCCTGTGCTGAACCATATGCTTTGTGGGCCATTGAGAAACCGTCCCACGGAAATGCGCAGCTCTTTCAGCATCCGGCGATTCGGTGGGTAGATGATCTCAGCCCATACTATCTTCGCAAAGTTCGCATGCTCAATGGACTTCACTCAGCGATGGTCGCCAAGTTTCTACCAGCTGGTTTTGAAACCGTTCAACAGGTCATGCAAGATGCTCAAGCAACTCGTTGGATCAAGGATCTGCTCTTTGAGGAGATTGTACCAACACTCGCCTATCGACTCGACGGAGTTGCTCAATTCGCTGAAGACACACTTGATCGATTTCGCAATCCCTTTCAGCGACATAAACTAACAGATATTCGCCTGAATCATACGGACAAAGTCAAAGTACGCTTACAACCGACCTACGAAGAGTATATGAAACTTTTTGGCGTAGTCCCCAAACGCCTCGATGAGGTCATTCGAGTCAAGTTCGATTAGCCACTTCTTTACGATTCATTCGGATAGACGATTGTGCTTGATGACGAGAACTGGAAATCCATGGAACGTTAACGCCACGGAGAATTTTACCGAGTACTGTAGCCCGCATAAGAACCTTTCTCTCGTGACTTTTCAGATTCTCTGGATGATATTCTCGTGCCAATATAGAGGGCCGCTGCATAATCCCCAGCCAGCGATACTGAAGACTGCCGAGCGTTTGCCTCCATCAATTATGCGAACAAAGCACAAAGCTAAGATTTGCTAACATGTTTTCGATCGGCCAAAACAAAAGGTGTAAGTCGCAACTTCCTGACAGCCCAATCTTTCAGATACCCTCTCATTTTTTTACAACCTAGATTCTCGAGCCAATTATGATTCGTTCCAGTGTCACCGTAAGTTTGGTTGAAGAAGCTCGTGGTGGTCCCTTTGTTTTTTGGAACGGCTGGGAAGACGCCGCCACAAAAGCTAAGCAACTCGGATTCGATGCCATCGAAATTTTTACTTCAGCACCAGATGCGGTAGATTCGTCACATTTGCAAAAAGTACTCAATGACCTCCAACTTCGGCTAGCTGCAGTTGGTACAGGTGCGGGTTGGGTCAAACACAAACTCCATCTCTGCTTACCGGACAGTAAGCAAAGGGAGCAAGCCAAAGACTTTATTAAGGGTATCATAGATTTTGCAGGACCATTTGGTGCCCCCGCCATTATCGGCTCAATGCAAGGACGACACGGTGATGGCGTCTCACGTGACCAAGCACTGCAATGGCTCACAACGGCACTTGAGGAATTGGGGAATTATGCCGCCCAGTACCAAGTTCCACTGATCTATGAGCCACTTAACCGCTATGAGACGAATCTCGCCAATACGCTAGCGGCAGCCTCTCAACTGACCCGCTCACTAGCCAACGGAAACGTTAAATTGCTAGCCGACTTATTCCACATGAATATCGAAGAGGCCGATATTTGCCAAGCTTTACTTGAGAATGCCGCCCAAATAGGTCACATTCATTTTGTGGATAGCAACCGACGTCCGGCAGGATGTGGTCATTTACCTTGGAAGCCAATCGCCCATACGCTTCAAAACATGAACTACTCAGGCTACCTTTCAGCGGAAGCTTTCCCATACCCTGATTCCGACGGTGCGGCATCGCAAACCATTAAAACATTTCAGCAACTATTCCGTTCATAATTCCCGAGAGATTTCCTCCTATGCTCAAACACCAACTCATACACCCTGAAATCAACGCCATCATCGGTGCTGCGGGACATCATTCCAAAATCCTTATCGCAGATGGCAATTATCCTTCCTCAAGCAAGAAAGGCCCGAATGCGAAATTGGTGAGCATGAACCTCATGCCCGGCTTAATCACATGCTCTCAGGCACTACGAGCAGTCCTCTCAGCCGTACCAATCGAAAAGATTGAAACCATGATGTATGAAACGACAGGACAATATGCTCTAAGCGAAGATCCGCCGGTATGGAACGAATATCGTCAGATCATGAGCGAAATGAAAGTCCCTCTTCAATTGGAACCTATCGAGAAGTGGGAGTTCTACAAAGCTGTTGCAACAGAAGACCACGTACTCACTATCCAAACAGCAGATCAGCAGAGATTTGCCAATATACTTCTTTCCATTGGTGTGAGGATGGATTGAGATGATATCCCAATCGCCAGCGAAGCAACTAGAAACACAAGCAGTTCGCGTGGATGCCCATCAGCATTTCTGGGACTTGGAGGAACACTTCAATTACCGCTGGCTGGAGAAACCGGAATTAAAAAAGATTCATCGCTCTTTCCTACCTGATGACCTGAAGCCGTATCTCGATGCAGCGGGAATCGACTATTCCATCTTTGTTCAGACGCAACATACTGTTGAAGAAAATCGTTGGGCACTTAAGCTTGCCGACGACAATCCATTCATCGCGGGTGTTGTAGGCTGGGTCAATCTAATTGGTCCTGACTGCGAGGATCAGATCCGACACTTCAAGCAACACCCAAAGTTTGTAGGTGTTCGGCACATAACACAAGACGAAGCGGATGATAACTTTAT